>CBIHLW010000297.1:0-4231 GCA_966210755.1 uncultured bacterium | reverse complement strand
TAATAAATAATTTTCGCGGGTTAGTAAATTTTCATGAAGCTGTCGCCATTGTCGACGGCTTTTCTTTTATAGTCTTTTGCCGGCGCCGGCAACTTAAATCTGTAAATTGCATATTTGTATATTGCATTCCTGGTTGATCAGTATATGCTGCTGATCAACATTATTCTCAACTCTTAACCGGTAATAAACCTGCCCTGGGGCAATATGATATGGGATTCTTCAATAAACTGTTCGGTAAAAAAGAAAAGGAAAGCCTGGATGAAGGACTTCAAAAAACCAAGGAAAATTTCTTTTCCAAAGTAACAAAAGCCATCGCAGGTAAAAGCACTGTAGATGAGGAAGTGTTGGATGATCTGGAAGAAGCTTTGATAACCGCAGATGTGGGAGTTGAAACAACCGTTAAAATAATTGACCTGATTGAGAAGAGAGTGGCAAAGGATAAATATTTGACAACAAGTGATTTAAACAATATACTTAAAGAAGAAATTGACAATATTTTAGTAGACGCTCCTTCTTCTAACAGTTATGATTTTCATTCCGAACTTCCTGTTAAACCATATGTGGTGCTTGTGGTTGGAGTGAATGGTGTTGGAAAAACCACCACTATCGGTAAGCTTTCCTATAATTTTAAAATGGCCGGTAAGCAGGTGTTGCTGGGCGCCGCGGACACTTTCAGGGCTGCGGCTGTTGAACAGTTAACCATCTGGTCGGAAAGGACGGGGGTTCCAATTGTAAAGCAGGCGATGGGTTCCGATCCGGCGGCAGTTGCTTTCGACACCGTGCAAAGCGCCATTTCCAAAGGGTCGGAAGTGGTACTGATTGATACGGCAGGGCGCCTGCACAACAAGGCTCATTTGATGGAGGAGCTGAGTAAGATCAAAAGAAGTATTCAGAAAATAATTCCCGGAGCGCCACATGAAGTGTTGTTGGTTCTTGATGGATCAACCGGACAAAACGCACTTGAACAAGCTAAACATTTTACCGCAGCAACCGATGTAACTGCACTGGCAATCACTAAATTAGATGGCACTGCCAAAGGTGGGGTAGTACTGGCAATTGCCAGCCAGTTCAGGATCCCGGTAAAATTTATTGGGGTTGGGGAGAAGATGGAAGACCTGCTTGTTTTTGACAAGCATGAATTTGTAGACAGTCTTTTTAACCTGGAAAAGCCCGGGTCCTGATCATTTCCTTTCCCAGATCCATACATGCTTCCCAGGCTGCATCATTGGCCTGAAATCCTTTTGGATCACCGAATCAAAATAAATATTCTCAGAACTGTTGAAAGGAAAGAATCCCAGTCGCTCTGTTTTGCTCACCACCACATCCGGTTGAATGCTATCCATAAGGAATTGTAATTCTTCAAGTGAATTCCTTTCTACGCCAAAGTATTTAAAAAGAAAGGGCCTGGCCAGGTTGGATGGATGAGTAGTGCTTTTGGTGAGAGGGTACTGGTTCAGCAGCCAGTATCCTATATGATAGTCGGCAAAAAAGATCTTCTGTACGTCCGGCTTCCTGTCTTTTATGAGTCGGGTAATTGTAAAGGCTTCCCTGTAATATGGGCTTCCCGTATGTACTATGCTTTTTCCTACTTTGTAATATTCAATCAGGCTTTCAGCACTTACAAGAACTACCAGCAACCCAAGAACAACCGGTTTTAACAGGATCTCCTTTTTTATCAATATGCCGAAAACCAGTAAAAGGATGAATGGATAAACCTGCACCAGGTAATGTCCATTTACAATTCCACTGGAATAAAAAGTGTAAATAACGCCCATTAATAAACTGAGGATCAAAATAGTAGTTCTTTTGAATCCTTGTCTTAACCGGGACAGGGAGAAATATGCGATCAGTAAACCGGCCGCAATGATCCACCAGGTATTAGCCAGTTTTTGGAGCGGGGAAAGGTATCCCGCTTTACTGTATTCCAATGGTGCAAGGAAAACCGAATTGATAAACAGCTCCCCTTTATCCTGGAGAAGATAAGGCGTAAGGAGAAAGGCAAAAGGAAGCAGGATGCCTGCGGCTGCCTGAAAATAAGATATTAAAAGTCTCCGGAAGCTTCTGGTACCAAGATCCATTATGAAAGATGCCAGTAAATAAAGAAAGATGCCATATGCAAGGCTGAGCTTACACAACAGGGCACATCCAAAAGCAATACCGGACAGGAAGAAATACAGGCTAAGCTCTTTTTTTTGTAAAAAATACATGGCCGCCAAAACAAACATCACAGCAAGATGTTCCGACATTAATCCCTGCAGGTTTCCAAATTCACTGGAAAGGATCACATACAGAAGCCCGGTTAAAAAGCCATTTTTAAGTCGCGCTTTTACTGAGATCTTCATAAGGATCACAGCCGAGAGAAACACAACCAGCACGCCAAGAAAACGAATGGCAACAAATGAATCGGGGAAAATATACTGGATCAGTCCAAAAACATAAAAAAGCAGTGGCGGCTTCAGATCCCATAATTGAACATAGGGCAGATAGCCATCGGCAATACTTTGCCCCATAAGAATGAATGTGCTTTCATCCCGGTCAATATAAGCCCGGAAGAAAAAAGGTAACCTGATAAAAAATGCGGTCAGGAATAAAAACAGGGAGCACATCCGTTCAGATAAGAAATTCCTGTTTGACATAGTCGGGTTCATTCCTGCCTTTTAAAATTGATATCCCATCAGAAACCGAAGATAGTTTATCAAAACCTAAACAGGATTAGCCCCTGTTAATTGTACCTTTGCGGCTCGTATGAAAGCAAGAACACTCAGGAAAGACAAGGTAAATATCATCACGCTCGGATGCAGCAAGAATATGGTGGATAGCGAGGTGTTAAGTGGACAGTTACTGGCCAATGATATTAACGTGGTTCATGAGAGTGGAAAGAAGGATCATAATATAGTTATTGTGAATACCTGCGGCTTCATTGACAAGGCCAAGGAAGAATCCATCAATACTATCTTAAGCCAGGTGCAACTCAAACAAAAAGGTAAGCTTGACAAGGTGTATGTTACCGGATGTTTAAGCCAGCGTTACCGCGACGATCTTGAGCAAAACATTCCTGAAGTGGACGCCTGGTTCGGTACCATGGAGTTACCCCTGATCCTGAAAAAATTCGAGGCAGATTATAAATCGGAACTAATTGGTGAAAGATTGCTTTCAACCCCCCAGCACTATGCCTATCTGAAAATTTCTGAAGGCTGTAACCGTACCTGTGCATTTTGTGCCATTCCACTGATGCGTGGCCAGCATATGAGCCGTTCTATCGACGACCTGGTAAAAGAAGCAGAAGCACTCGCGAGGAGAGGTGTAAAGGAGATCATGCTGATTGCCCAGGAACTGACCTATTATGGTCTTGACCTTTACAAAAAAAGAATGCTGGCCGATCTGATGAAAAGGTTGAGCGATGTTCCGGGCATAGAATGGATCAGGCTTCATTATGCCTATCCGCATAAGTTCCCGATGGAGATCCTGGACGTGATGAAGGAAAGGGACAATATCTGTAACTATATTGATATGCCTTTGCAACATGCCGCAGATAATATGCTGAAAGCCATGCGCAGGCAGATCACGAGGCAGGAAATGGAAGACCTGGTGCAGCAGGTGAGAGAAACGGTACCCGGTATTTGCCTTCGTACCACCCTCATCACAGGATTCCCTGGTGAAACAACCGATGATGTTGAAGAATTGAAAAGTTTCCTTGAAAGACAAAGATTTGAAAGGGTTGGCATTTTTACCTATTCACATGAAGAGAATACTTCCGCACATGCGCTTACCGACAATGTTCCTGCGGAAGAAAAACAAAGAAGGGCGGAAGATATCATGTCCGTTCAGCAGGAGATCAGTTATGAAAAGAACCAGGAAAAAATAGGACAGACTCTTAAGGTTCTGATTGATAAAAAGGAAGCAGGGAGATACATTGGCCGAACAGAATTTGACAGTGTTGAAGTTGACAATGAGGTGATCGTACAATCAGAAAACAAATTGATTCCGGGAAATTTTTACCAGGTGAAGATCACCAGGGCATATGATTATGACCTGGAAGGTCATTGCGTTTAGATAGCAAATCCATTATTACTTTTTAGCCTGAATGGATTATAGATTGTTTTTCCGGATACCATAAAAAAACCTGATTCTTTCCGGTTCTCATATATTAATTAAAAAATAAAGAGGTGAACACCATCCTGTATTTTACTGAGATATTTAGTCAGGTACAGTTTGGAAGGAGGTTACCTAC
>CBIHLW010000296.1:0-4238 GCA_966210755.1 uncultured bacterium | reverse complement strand
TCATTCGACTTGATCGCCAGTTTGTTTACAACTTCAGAAAATTCAGTGAGTTCAAGATAGGGAGACATTTCATTGGCAATGAATAAAATTCTTTTCTTTGCTGACAGTGTTACCGTTTTAAAATCTGGGAAAGGTGTGCAAAGGTAATTAATTCTTATCAAACGCTCTTACCGTCCTCCTTCTAACGCATTGGTATGATCATCTTTAAAAAGCAGGAAGACCTTTCAAAGCACCTTAATCTTCAATCCGTAAAAGGAATAAAGTATGGGTTCGTGCCCACTATGGGAGCATTGCACGATGGCCACCTTTCATTGGTCCACATGGCCCGTTCAGGCAATGACCGGGTCATTTCAAGTATATTCATCAACCCTACCCAATTCAATAACCCTGAAGATTTTAAATTATATCCCGTTACCATTGAAGAGGATATTGAAAAACTGGAAAAGGCCGGATGTGATATTCTGTTTCTTCCCTCCGTAAATGAAATTTACCCTTCCAGCTGGAAACAACAACATTATGACCTGGGTGCGGTGGAACACATACTGGAAGGGCATTTCAGGCCCGGACATTTTCAGGGTGTTTGCCAGGTGGTTGACCGTTTTCTTGAAATTATTGAGCCCGGCAGGATGTATCTGGGACAAAAAGATTTTCAGCAATGCATCATCATAAAGAAACTTATTGAAATTACAGGCAGGGAGGTTGAACTTGTAATTGTGCCAACGGTAAGAGAAAAGGACGGGCTGGCCATGAGCAGCCGCAATCTCCGCTTAACCCCAGCGCAAAGGCAACAAGCAATCACCCTGTATAAAGTGCTGGTTGAAATGGGATCAAAACTCAACGACCAATCCATCCCTCAATTGAAAATGGAGGCAAGAGATCAACTTGTTAAAAATGGTTTTGAAGTGGATTATGTTGAATTAGCCAACCGGGAAGACCTCTCCCCTGCTTTTGATACTGGTAAACCTTTGGTTGCCCTGATCGCTGCAACTATAGGAAAAGTAAGGTTGATCGACAACCTTTCTTTTAATTAACAAACACTTCACCAGCATCATTTAAATTTGCATCCGCTATGAATATCTCCATACTTAAATCAAAGGTGCACAGGGCCGTTATTACAGAAGCCAATCTTCATTATGTAGGCAGTCTGACCCTTGACGAGGACCTTATGGATGCTGCAAATATGATTGAAAATGAAAAAGTGCAGGTAGTGAATGTAAATAATGGTGAAAGAATTGAGACCTACCTGATAAAAGGCAAACGTGGTTCTGGTGTTTGTTGCCTGAATGGTCCGGCTGCCCGCCGTGGAGCTGTAGGAGATGTGGTGGTGATTATATCTTATTGCACCATGAGCTTTGAAGAAGCCAGGACATTTAAACCCTGGCTGGTATTTCCGAAAGAAGGAAATAAAATGTAGAAGCATTTAGCATGATGATCAATCAGCCTCCTGGCATTAATTCATAAATCACCACTCCCTGTTCCTTGTTCTTCTGTTCCGCTTCGTCCGTTCTTTTCCTATCTTCACAGCGGATGAAAAAACCGCTGCTCACCATACTCCAGTACCTTTTCTTTTTTGGTCTTGGGATCCTGTTTGTATGGCTAACCATAAAAGATATCAACAGGGAACAATGGGAACACATTAAGGAATCGGTGAGACAGGCAAGGCACTGGTTGATCGTTCCCGCTATTTTACTTTTGTTTATAGCCCATTATAGCAGGGCTTTGAGATGGAAGATATTGATGGAGCCGCTGGGTTACCACCCCAGTACATTTAACACTTTTGCTGCAGTGATGATCGGCTACCTCGTGAACAGTGCCGTGCCGCGGCTTGGTGAAGTGGTGAAGTGCACCCTTCTTGCCCGTTATGAGAAAGTTAGAGCTGACCGCCTGGTGGGAACGATAGTTATGGAAAGAGCGGTAGACGTTGTTTGTCTATTGATTGTTTTTATCGCAGCGCTTATAATGCAGGGTGGACTTATTGGTGAAAAACTTTCAGTTGAATTTTCGGGAATGTTCCGTGATAAGGCCGGCAATACATCGGTAACTAAAATTTTATTACTGGCCGGTGGTATGCTTTTAGTTTTTCTTGTTCTATATATATTATTAAAAAGATTCGGGCATATTGATGCTGTTTCAAAATTTAAATCCGTGATCAAAGGGATATGGCATGGATTGAGCAGTATCAGGCTGGTTGAACACAAGGGACTATTCATATTTCACAGTATCCTTATCTGGGTTTTATACCTTGCCGGTACCACGGTAGGGATCTATGCACTACGGGAAACTGCGCATCTGGGAATTGGAGGAGGATTAACAACGCTTGCGGTTGGCAGTGTAGGTATGATCCTGACCCCGGGAGGAATTGGCGCTTATCCATTACTGGTAGCCAAGCTTATCGGCTGGTATGGAATTGATGAAAAAACCATTGGCAATGCCCTGGGATGGCTGTTATGGTCTGTGCAGACCCTGATCATTCTGGTGGGTGGGCTTATCTTCTTTGCTTTATTATCTCATCACAATAAAAACAGGAAAATTGCGAGCGGGCAACAGTATACAGAACAAAATATTGACGCTGCCTGAACTTCAAAAAAGTCTGGCACAATGGAGATTGAAAACAAAAACAATTGTTTTTACAAACGGTTGCTTTGATATCCTGCATGCAGGGCATATTTCCTCTTTGAGCGAAGCTGCGCAACATGGTGACATTTTAGTGGTGGGTTTAAACTCAGATGCATCAATCAAAGAACTGAAAGGAAAAGGGCGTCCGGTAAACGATCAGGATTCTAGGGCCCTGCTCCTGGCCTCTCTGAGCATGGTGGATGCAGTTGTTATTTTTACAGAGCCTACACCAGTTGAACTGGTGAAAATTATAAAACCGGAGGTAATGGTGAAAGGCGGAGACTATAAAGTGGAAGATATTGCCGGCGCCAGGGAAGTTATAGAATCAGGGGGAAAAGTTATCATAAATCCCATCATTGAAGGTTTGAGCACTACTTCAATTATTAATAAAATTCAAAATACCTGAGCCTCTTTAAGCTGAGCATGGATGTTGCATATAGTGAAAGCAGCGTATAAATTAACCGATGGCAAACCTGAAACGTAAGATCATTCCCAGAGATATCAGCTGGTTATCATTCAATGCACGTGTGCTGCAGGAGGCAGCTGATCCAGACGTGCCCCTTCGCGAGAGGATCCGTTTCCTGGGGATTTTTTCCAACAATCTTGATGAGTTTTTCCGCGTTCGTGTGGCCACTCTCAAACGAATGATCCAGTATGGCAACAAGGGAAAGATGCACATGGAGCTGAACCCTGAAAAACTGATAGAGGAAATTCAGATGACGGTGCTAAACCATCAGAATGAATTTAACCGCATCTGGGATGAGATACTTGAACAGATGGCTGAACAAAAGATCTTTCTGGTTACAGAAAAGGATCTTAATCCGCAGCAACAGGAATTTGTGAGAACTTATTATGAAGAGGAAGTGAGTGCCAATGTGATACCCCTGATGATTGAAAGTATTCCCCATTTTCCTTACCTGCGCGATAAATCAATTTACCTGGGTGTTGTTATGTCCAGGAAGGAAAGCGCATTAAACAGGATGTATTCGATTATTGAAGTGCCTACAAGGGTTCAAAGCCGTTTTGTAATTCTGCCTTCCCCCGATCATGAATACCATATTATATTACTGGAGGATGTGATCCGGTTCAATTTACCCGAGATCTTCAGCTATTTTGGTTATGATCAATATCATTCCGGTGTATTTAAAGTAACCAGGGATGCAGAGATAGATATCGATAATGACATCTCCACCACGCTTATACAGAAAATTGAAAAAGGATTGAAGAACCGGCGCAAAGGAAAGCCGGTGCGATTTATTTATGATAAGGAAATGGATCCCGGATTACTTGAATTCCTGATCAGAAAATTCAATCTTACTAAAAGGGATAATATTATACCAGGTGGCCGCATACATAATTTCAGGGAATTCATGGATTTTCCCAAACAGGTATTCAATGTGGTAAGCAAGAGAAAAAAATCGATCGACCACCCTGCATTCATGATCGAAAACCGCGTAACCGATGTGGTGTTAAAGAAAGATGTGATGCTTCATTTCCCCTATCATTCCTTTAATGCGGTGATAGATCTTTTGCGCGAGGCTGCTATAGATCCGGATGTAACCTCCATTAAAGTTACCGCATACCGGCTGGCCAGGCAATCAAAAGTGATCAATGCGCTGATC
>CBIHLW010000295.1:0-4240 GCA_966210755.1 uncultured bacterium | reverse complement strand
CCACTCATCATCCTCGTCATCATCTTCCGTCTTTTTCTTTTTCCTGGCTTTGGTTGCCTTGGCATTACCCAGGTGTATCTGTAAACCTACGCCACCCTGAATGGTTTTATTCCAGTAACCCCCTTCCATTTTATCAGCGAGGTAGCTTACTGTAAATTCGAGGCCAACATTACTTCCAACAAAAACCACAGGTCCGCCTGATACACCATAACCCTGAATACTGCGTTTAACCGTACCGCTTTTATACGTTCCGGTTGAATAACTTCCATCTACAAAAAAGTTGGTCTTGCTATAACGGTTCAACAGATAGTAACGAAGAAATGGGGATATCACATGGCGCTCATTTGTTCCACCGTTTACCTTGTTGATGGAACCGGTGTACCTGCCGCCCAGGGCCAGCTTGTTCACAAAAAAATAGCCTATACCCGGAGAAAACGAAAAAGTATTGACTGTAAAATCATCACCTGTTGGAACTTCCGTAGTCTTTGAAGAATAACTGACATTACCTCCGAGAAGGATCTGGCCACGGCCAATTTGTGCCGATGCAGTAAAAGCAAATAATGAAAAAATACCAATTGTAAGAATTCGTTTCATAAAGTGTAGATTATAATTGTTCTGATAGCGGCGCAAGATAATACAGGAATAACCAGTTGCAATACCCAATTCCGGGTATTTTTAAATAAGCATTGCAAATGCCGTTAATTAAAATATTTTTATGGCTAATTCGTTAATGGCCCATGAAACAACTGCTTACCTGTATCCTGCTGATCCTTTCATCATTTGTATCCGCCCAGCAGGAATTCTTTAAATCGGATCAAAAATTTTCCACTGAAAACCTCGAAAAATTTTATTCTTCCGTCACCATTCATGATAGTATCATATTGTTTAAAGCCAATGATTATAGCCTGTATGCCTATAACAAGCACACCGGGAAACAGATCTGGAAATATTACCTGAGGTATAAATCCAATTCCCATCCTCATGTTGCAGGAGGTTATATCTGGACCAATGATGCGGAAGAAGACGGTTTAAGACTTGACATAACAGGTTCCAATCCGAAAAAACTTCCATTCAGTGTTTATTCGAAACCCCTCATAAAAAATAACCTTCTTTACACAACCGGTCTATATGAAGCGGGCAACCTGCTGGCTTATGATATGGCGGCCGATTCCATTGTATGGTACCATTTCATAGCACATGGTTGCGACAGACAGCCATATTACCTCCAGGACAGGATCATTGCCAATGCGGAAGGGAGTAACTGGTTCGAGATTGATTACAATGGTGCGTTATTGAATAAAGATTGCGAACTGGATGAAAACGAATATCCGTCGGGAGAAAACTGTTACGATCCATTTATCATCAGGACACACGACGGCAACAGGATGTATGAGAAACAGGGTGAGAAATTTTTATTGGGCGAATACAGCGAACCTGAGGTATCCTATACGGCGAATAAAACATTTATACTGCATGAAGGCAGGTTCAGCATTGTTGGGAAGAAAATGAAAAAATTGTTCTCAAAAGAACTGATTGAATTATCTGATTCGATTGAAGAAGACAATTATGAATTTTCATCCATTCTTAAAACCGATGATAAACATGCATGGATCCTTTATAACCAGAAACTATTGGTGTTTGACCACCATAAAAATAAGATCGAAAACCTGATTGATCTGGCCGCATGGGAACCGCACAGTGCGGAAATGGATGGAAACAATTTGTGGCTGATATCTAAAAAAGATGGATTGCTCTACGGCATTAAATTGTAAATATCCTCTAAGTCAATAACCGGTCTGGTCCTAAAACGGTTGTTGCAAAAACAATCTTCTGAATTTTTATAAAATTCACTACCTTTTGTATAGACCTATATGAACAGGGCTTTTATTTCAGTGATCAACAGATCAGATTCCTCCGGCACTGGCGTTCTACAATGACTAAAAATAAACAGGCGTCTTTTATGAGACTGACGCAGGGTTCAACACAACCAATTCTAAGAAATTATCGTTTTTAAACAGAACAATAAGCATTAACGGAACCGGACCACTATAGTTTATCTTATAAGAACCAGTTTGTTCACCTTAAAAAAATGGTATGAAAAAGATGTTTTGCATTCTATTGGGTGTTGGTTGTTGCATCTCATTATTGTTCGCACAAAAACCAGGTGAGCCCTGCTGCTCTGTTATTGGAACGGATAAGGCCAGTATGACCATTACCATCCGCGATAATCATACGGGACAGGTAAGCCAGTTCAAAAGCAGTGAAAAGGATTTTGCAACACTTACATCCGGCTCAAGGGTCAGTACTTCATTTGCCAGCAAAAAAATAACAGGCATCAATGGACTGGAAAAGGTTTATGATCTTATTGAGCCTTCTTATGGCGAGCCCTGTTGTGGGATTACCGGAATTCAGCCGGATCCTGGAGATCCCTGCTGCGGTATTGTATCCGCAAAAGATGCTGCCACCGGAGCGACTTTTCAATTCAAAGCCCCGAAAGAAATTACAGCTCATTTAAAAGCCGGTGATAAGGTGCTCAGGTTTTTTGCTGTCCCGCCAAATGAAATAGTGAATCCATCGGCGTCTACCAATGATAAAACAATGCACTCCCTGCCGCCGAATGAAATCGCCCATTCACTACCTCCAAACGAGATCGTTGATCCGTCTCTACCACCAAATGAATTTGCATTCATTCAATTAAAGATCAATGATGCCGGAATGCATGCTTCAGCCAGTTCTTCATCCGGCAAAAATGTGTATGCGTATCCTGTAATAAAAAATAAAAAGGAAGACCAGAATGCATCCGAGCTATGGGAGATCACGCTTCCGCCAAATACACCAACAGCCTCGGTCCTTGCCGGAACCAATGCAAATGGCACTACCAATGCAATGGCCATTTCATCCGGTGATAAACTTTTGATAGCTACTCATTCTTACCCCGTTGTGCTGGCTCCGGGAATTTATAATGTGAGCATTAATAATATTCCCATAAAAAATGTTCCTCTTGAAAAAGGCAAAAGCACAAGGATCAGGGTGGGTTATATTGTATTCAGCAGCAGCAACTGGTCCATCTATAACGAAAGCGGGCAACAACTTTACCTCTCAGCTGGCACCGGCAGGTTTGCCATTCCCATTGGTAACTACCAGGTGCGATTTGGAGAAACAAAACTTCAGCAAACAGTAAAGGAAGAAGAAGTCATAGAATTCTAAGATCAATAGGATAGTAAAGCCTGGATGGTTTCATTAAGCCTTGCCTTTGCCAAAAAGTTTTGCTCCAGTTCAATGTTAAATGGCACAGCAGTATCAAGTGATGCGCAACGCTTAACAGGGCCATCCAGATATTCAAAACAATTTTCAGCTATCCAGGCTGCTATCTCTCCGGCAATGCCTCCGGTCATGGTATCCTCGTGCAATAACAAAACCTTTCCTGTTCTTTTCACCGAAGCGGCAATGGCTTCATGGTCCAAAGGAAGGAGGGTTCTCAGATCGAGAATATCAATAGAGATATCCGTATGTTCTGCAGCATAATCTTCAGCCCACAATACACCTGCACCATAAGTAATTATAGAAATTTCATTCCCTGTCTGTACCTGTCTTGCCCTGCCTATCTCCACTTCAAAATATTCTTCAGGCACATCACCGCTCACACTTCTGTATAAAGCCTTATGTTCAAAAAACATAACAGGGTTGGGATCATTGATGGCAGCTATCAGCAATCCTTTAGCATCGGCTGGTGTGGATGGATATACCACTTTCAAACCAGGGGTATGAACAAACCAGGCTTCATTGGATTGAGAATGAAAAGGACCGGCACCCACACCACCACCTGTAGGCATGCGAATGACCACATCTGCATGTTGCCCCCAGCGGTAATGGATCTTTGCCAGGTTATTGATGATCTGGTTGAAACCCACTGTAACAAAATCGGCAAACTGCATTTCCATCATGGTCTTGAAACCTTCCAGCGACATGCCCAGGCAGGCGCCCACAATGGCGCTCTCGCAAAGCGGCGTATTGCGAACCCTTTCTTTTCCGAAATCATTTACGAATCCTTCAGTGATCTTGAAAGCACCGCCGTATTCCGCAATATCCTGTCCCATGAGAACAAGGTTCGGATGCTTTTGCATGCTTTGATGAAGCCCTTCTTTGATGGCGTCAATAAGACGTAAACTTCTGGACGCGAGCTGTGAGCTGTGAGTTGAATCTCGAAGCTCGTTGCCAGTTGGCCGGTCCTCTGCATACA
>CBIHLW010000294.1:0-4241 GCA_966210755.1 uncultured bacterium | reverse complement strand
CATATTTTCTTTCCACCAAAAAATTAGCCTGTCCGCTTTCACGGGTCTCGGATGGAGGAAGTGTAATATAAGAATCGTCCTGGTCGGAAGCCCTGATGTTGATATCCATCAGCATGTCTGACTGGGGCCCGTGCAAAACAAAAGTTCCTCCGCCCCAGGCCCTTCCAAAGAACTGCTGGTTATCGCTTTCTCCGGTGTTCAATAATTGCATGCGGTTAGAAACGGTTTCCACTTTGATATCATAATACATATCGCGGAAACTATTGTGCCTGATAAAACCGGAGGTAATGGCCATATTTCCATCCTTATCTCTCAGTCGGATACCATCCAGGTCAATGGTGTCCTTACGCATTTCAAATTCCGTATCGTTGATCCAGTATTTTACCTGTGTGAAATTTACCAGGAAGCTGCCGTCTTTTATTTTTGCTTTTGCTATAAAATCCTGGTTGCTACCTTCTCCTAAAATATCAAATGTACCCGTAACATATCCATTGATATCAGAAAACAAACTACCAAGAAAGCGGTTAAGGTATTTAAGTTCAAAATTTGAAAAGCTGGTACTGATCCTGTCGCGGAATGCATTGGCACTGTCTTTCAGGTCCATGGCAACATCCACGTTTATCTGGTGTTCAGGGTCGGTATTGCTGGCCTTTGCCGTAAGCATTCCCGTCTTATTATTATATGCTATCGTGCCCCTGAATCCACCAATGGAATCGTTATCAATTCTCAGTTCAGTGGCGTTGAAAGTTCCGGTAACATTTAACCTGCTGGTAGGATCTTCAATGGTTGCCTGTCCTGATACAAGACCTTCAAACCTGTATGCTTTTGTAATAAAAGGAGAGATGTCGCCAAGGTTGATATGCTGCCAGGCAACGTGAAGATTGTTCCAGTTTCCAAGCGGGTCGGGTGCGGTCCAAAGCCTGATCTCCTGGTTGGATTCTTTTAAAACCACCTGTCCCTGCACAACAGTATTCTTTCTGAAGTTCAATTCGCCGCCCTGTTCAATATTCCAGGTTTTACCATTCAAAATAAATGTTGAAGGATTTAATATTATGGCTGCTCCATCACTGAATGTTTTAACCTGAGCGGAAAGATTGGCCTGGTTGATGGCCTGGTTTGAAGTGGTATTAACAGTAATATCAGAAACATCATTGCTTGCCTGGATGGTAAATGCGGTTTGTGGAAAAAACAGGCTGTCGCCGATCTGCGCATTTGATACCTCACCTGTCAGCATCAGTTTGGAAAAATCACCACTTCCTTTTAACTGAATATCGGAGAACTCATATTGCTCAAAACCAAAATGAGGTATGTCAGCATCAACTGTCATGGTATTGGCAGTTGTATTTAAAGAGCCTGTGATATGGCTGTTATTAAAGCCAGCCAGTCTTTTATCGATCAAACCAATATAATCTTCAACTATTCCGGTTGTAATATCAAATTCAAAGACCTGCGGTTTTACATTGCGTGGCGCCCTGATATAGGAAGGATAATAACGGCTAAGGAAAACCGTAAATGCATCAGGCAATCCTTCAAGGTCAAAATCTCCCTTTATGTCCACATCAAATTCATTTGAAACTGCTGTGAAACGCTTCAGTCCATTTTCATAAAATGAGGCTACTACTAGCGAATCAAACGAAAGTTTTTTTCCATTGCTTGTAAGTGATGCATCATAGATCCTTGCAGAACCTAAAAGGTCGGATAGAGAACTGGCTTCGAGATCCAGGTTAAATTTTCCATTCAGACGGATATCGTCTTTGGTCAGTTGCAGGGCCTGCAGGTTGGCATGCGCTATGTCTGCTTTTACATTGAACAACGGTTTCTTTCCCCGCAGGTCAACAAGGCCGTCCAATGTAAGCTGGGCATTGGGATCGTTCATGGCAAAGTTGCCATTGAATAAGCGGTTTGATAAATTTCCTTTTGCAGTAATGTTCTGATAAATATAATCGCCGTACTCAATCTTTTTGATGGTGCCGTCAATATCCATATCCAGTGTCTGCCATTCAAATCCCCTTCCCTTTACCTTTCCATTGAAGGCAAGAATTCCTAACTGGTCACTGTTAAAAAATTGTCCAAGCTGGAAACCATCGGTTGAAAAACTTCCGGAATATGAAGGCTGGCCATTCCGTGGAAATTTCATATTGAGATCGGTATGCAGCGTGCCAAGATTGGTTTGCAGGGTACCGTAGGTTACAAAATCATTGATAAAGCCGGTATAAGTGCCCCTGAACCGGAGGTAGGATAATTTTCTGAGATCCGGTGTGGTAACATTCCTGATGGCAGGGATAAAGCTTACCGCATCACGGTAGGTGGTTCTCAATTCTTCCGCATCAATATTGATCAGGGTCTCATTGATCTTTGGTAATCCCACTACGCTTACTGCGCCATGAACATAGGTGTCATTACCGGCCCAGATCCGGAGGTCGCTGGAAGAAAGTCCGTCAACTGTACCTTTTACTTCACCATCAATCCTGATATTCCTGTTCCATGATTTTACATCAGGCGTAAAGAATGCAATATCATCACTGGAAATTTTTGCCTGGTTGAAATTGGCCTCCATTACCACATCATGAATAAAATTATTCATGCTGGTGATGTCGTCATACCTCATGGCGAAAAAATTTCCAATGGTGCTTTGATTGGTCTGAAGATAGAGGTCTTCAAATATCATAGCCTGGGGGTGGAAAGTAGTTTTTGCCTTCAGGGTTTTCACGGTGAAGCCGCTTCTTTCTACGGAGGAAAGACTTATCTCACCTGACACCGTATCTTTTGTCCATCCGATATTGGAAAGCGTACCATTGATACTGCCAAAGTCAATATGTTTTCCATCAAAATAAGGAAGGGTGGTTGTTAAACTTCCATTATCATTTTTATACCGGCCATTATTGATCTTAACATTGCCGAAGAATATCTTCCATTCCTGTGGTGATCTTTTCGCAGCCTCAATATCATTACCTGTTGCAGTATCTGCAGGTGTATTATCGTTTCCTTTATAATTATAGGTTGAAAAAAAAGGATCGTTCAATACCAGGCTGGAAACATCCACGGTTTTATTACTAAGGGTAATTTCCCTGGCATCCATATTGAGGCCTCCAACCTGTACCACCATATTGCTTCCTTTCCAGGCATCTGTTTGTTTGAACAATACATTTTTCATGACCACTTTTTTGAGGTCGAACTCAATGCCTGATTTTTTGTTAGCGGAGGTATCGGAAGAAGTAGAAAAATATTCTTCAAGAAAATGATAATTCCAAACGGAATCTTTTCGGTTGAAATGTATCAGCGCATCTTCAAGTGCTACGTATTCTAATTCTGCCTTGTCTTTAAAAAAGAACCAGTCGGTTATGCGCACCTGAAATTTGCCTGCATACAAAAGAGTATCCTGTTTCTGGTCTTCAACCAGCACTCCTTCAAGATCCATTTTATTGAAGTTGAAAAAGCCGATGCTGACATGTTTAATGGAAATGCGGGTTTGCAGGTCACGGGAAAGTTTTTTGGTTACCTGCCTGGCCAGCCAGTTTTGACCGGTATCCGTTTGCAGAAAACCATAGGCCAGCAGGATCAGTACCAGGATCCCCAGCAGTACGCGAAGAAATATTTTAAACGATTTCCTCAGGGTGAATTTGTTTATTGTAAAAGTAGGTATTCGTCAAGTCCGCGCAAATGTACAAACGCTAAAAGGAAACAAATATTTAGGGAGGGTGAAACTTCCCGGTTATTTGGCAGGGTGGGGATCGTTCCTGTAGCGGAATCAGTAGATTGCCCTGCAGGAATGGTAGCGGTTACGAACTACTCTTTATGAACTATTTCCAAAGTTTCCATCCAAAAGCAGCGCCGGCCACCCTGTGAAGAATGACTGGCCCTCCATCTGCATTGTTAAAACTTCCGAAACCATGCTGGTAAAAACCAAAGATCATCCAGTCCGGATTTTCATATCCCAAATGAAAGTTAACAGATGCCGTAACATAACCATAATCAGCAAAGCTGAATACCATGGGCCTGGAAATCGCACGTTCAGAACCGTTAGGATATCTGGCATCAAATCTTTCATAACCGTACATGGCAAAGTCAATGGATGGTCCGAACCTTACAAAAGAATGTGCCGGTTTTTTATTAAAATCAAACTGAAGTAATGGAAGCACCTCAATAGTGTGAATGCTGGTATTATTATTTTTAGCCAGTTCAGTTGGAGGAAATGATGGATTGTTCAGGGTAACCTTGTATCCTTTGTGATTATAATATAC
>CBIHLW010000293.1:0-4244 GCA_966210755.1 uncultured bacterium | reverse complement strand
TCCGCCTTCACTTACTATATATACGCCCAGCTCACCTCTGGCGGTCTCCACTCTTGAATAAAATTCACCCTTCGGTAATTTGATCACGGCCTTGGTCTTAGCCTGGAACTCACCATCAGGAATCTGATCAATCAGCTGTTCAATAATATTCACTGACTGCTGCATTTCCTTCACCCGCACCATATACCTGGCAAATGCATCGCCTTCGGTTTGCAGCACCTCATCAAAATTTATCTTATTATAAATTTCATAAGGATAAACCTTGCGGATATCACACTGAACGCCGCTGGCTCTTGCAACAGGACCTGAACAGCCATAAGAAATGGCATCTGCCCTGGATAATCTGCCGATGCCCTTCATCCTGTTTTGAAATATGATATTATCTGTTACAAGTGTGGTATACTCATGTTCCTTTGATCTGAACAACTTAATGAAATCCTTTACCCTTTTTTGAAAATTCTGATGGATATCTGCCATTACCCCGCCCGGCACCATATAATTCATGGTGAGCCTGGCACCACAGGTTTCCTCCATGATATCATTAATGGTTTCCCTTTCCCGGAAAGTATAAAAGAAGGGAGTGAAGGCACCAAGGTCCATGGCCAGCGCACCAAGCCACAATTCATGTGAAGCTATTCTTGTCAGTTCATCCATGATCACACGGATATACTGGGCACGGGGTGGTACTTCCACCTGTAATCCTTTTTCTATCACTAACGCGCATGCATGGTTGTTAATATGGGCGGAGAGATAATCCATCCTGCTGGTAACATAAATGAATTGACGGTAGCTAAGACTCTCACACATTTTTTCGATAGACCGGTGTATATAACCCAGGTGCGGTTCAATTTTCACAATGGTTTCTCCATTCAGTGTGATCACCAGGTGAAGTACGCCATGGGTGGCAGGATGCTGCGGACCTACATTGATAACGAGATATCCATCAGCTTCATTTCCCTCCGGAAGTGAAGAAAGGTGAGCGTCGTTTAGTATTTGCGTCTCTGTATACAATGCAATATTTGAATAATCAATGATCAATAGAAGATTTTGCTGATAGCCTATAGTTTTACCATATTCACCGGATCCTCAAAATCTTTTCTTAAAGGATATCCTTCAAAATCATCCGTAAGTATCAGTTTCCTGAGATCAGGATGGTTGGTGAATATCACACCGAATAATTCAAATACCTCTCTTTCATGAAATTCAGCGGTACGCCAGATATCTGATACGGTTTCTATTTCAGGTTTATCCCGGTCAAGTTTGATCTTGAAAACTATCGTTTGCCTGTGCGTTGTTGATGAAAGATGATACACCATGGTTAGGTGTGTTTTCCAGTCAACACAGGTTAAGCAAAACAGGTAATCCATATCAAGGGCTGAGGTACGTAATTGCCTGGCCAGCGGTTTCCATCCGGAAGCTTCAACAGCTATGCTGGGCCATTCACCTGTTTCATCAATTACGCATGCCGGCAAAGCATTCAGCAAATAATTTTTTATTTCTTCCGTGGTCATAATGGTTTTTTATCTGAAAGGATCTGTTCTCTTGTCCATCCGTTCCTGATTTTCTCCTGCAGGGCTATCAATGCATGAAGTAATGCTTCAGGCCGTGGAGGACAACCGGGTATATACACGTCCACAGGTATTACATGGTCAGCTCCTTTCACTACTGAATAGGTGTTATAGAAAAATGGTCCTCCGCTGATGGCGCATGCACCCATAGCTACTACATATTTCGGGTCGGCCATCTGGTCGTACAATCTTTTCAACACCGGAGCCATTTTATTTACAATGGTACCAGCTATGATGATCACATCGGCCTGCCGGGGCGTGGCCCGTGCTACTTCAAATCCAAACCTTGAAAAATCGTATTTAGCAGAAGCAGTGCTCATCATTTCAATACCGCAACAACTGGTTGCAAAAGTGAGTGGCCACAAGGAGTTGGACCTTGCCCAGTTCACAATGTCATTGAATGTTCCGGAAATAATTCCACCACCAGGTGTTTCTATGATCTGTCCGGGGAAGTCCTTATTATGTTCACGTATCTGTTCTCTTACATCCATTTCAATGCTCCTTTTTTGTGGGCATACAAAAGACCCATAAATAAAATGAATATAAAAATCACGATCTCGATCAGCGCCATGATGCCGATCTTTTTCACTACCACGGCCCAGGGAAAAAGGAAGATGAGTTCCACATCGAAGATCAAAAACAGCAGGGCGAAAAGATAATAACCAACATTGAACTGGTTCCATGGAGAGGTTCTGGTTGGGATACCACATTCATAAGCCTGGCCTTTCTGCGCATTCCTGCTTCCTTTATTGAATAGCCTGCCGGCGAATATCCCCCCCGCTGAAAAAAGCAGGGCAGCAAGCGTTAATACAATTAGCGATACAGATCCCATAGCAGGCAATTTTCAGTTATTGAACTAATTATACCGGTATTCCATTTGAAATTTACGACACTCAGGTCTCTTTTTCTCTAATTAACTATAAAATATTCCACGGGTTATCCCCTGATTGAATTATTTGAAGAAGTTTTGGTTCCATGGACAACTGCATATAAGCAAAGGATATAGCTAATAGACATAGTTGGCTTTAAAAACAAAAGGAGAGAAGATGGAAGCCTGGAGAGATGCTAAAACATCAGAATGCCAGTTCCAATTGAGCATGGGAGGAGGGAATGATCATTCCGGGTTCTTTGATTTCCGATCTGATATGAAGCACCGGTGTTTCCTCAAACCTGGATGCTACAATCATTTGAACACCTGAAGCATATTGGTCAAATAGATTTTTAACCAGCTCCGGGCAATTATTGTTTTTTGAAAGATGGGAGAGAATGAGATGGCTCATAAAAGAAGGACGGTGTTTTTTAAATAATTCAAGGGCCTGTTTATTTGACAGATGTCCCCAGTCACTCCTGATTCTTCTTTTTAAGTGAAATGGATAGTTGCCATTATCGAGCATTTCATCATCATAATTGGCCTCAAGAAAAACGGCATTACATTGTTGAAAATATTTTATGACCTGTTCGCATGGAATGCCTATATCGGTAAAAACACCAACTTTTACTTTATCATAGCCTATGGTAAAACTATATGGATCTGATGCATCATGAAATTTTGGGAAAGCAGTTATTGACATATTACCAATGGTAACTGGTTGATGTGCGCTAAAAGAACGCAGGTAACCTTTGTCAAAATAGATCCTTCCGTGTTGGGCCGTGGTAGGTGAGATGTAAACCGGCAGCTGATATTTTTTCACCAAGGAATGAATGCCCCTTATGTGATCGGAATGTTCGTGTGAGATAAAAACGGCCCTTAGCTTTTGCATTGAAAGACCCAGCCGCTTCATCCTTTTTTCAATTTCCCTGCAGGAAATTCCGGCATCAACCAATATGGCATCTGTATCGTTACCTATATAAAAACAATTTCCGTTACTGCCTGAATTGATCGAACTGACGAAAAGGGACATGGAACAAAGAACGGAGTTTTTACGGATTTACCGGGTTTGAAATTTAGGGGATGGGAAGTGGATAGATTGACAGGGAAAATCTGAACCTGTCAATCTATCCACGATTACACTTTTTCAACTAGCTAACTTTCCCCTGCCACTGATCCACCTGCTTTTCCTTTGCTTTACGGATCATGGCCTGGAGTTTATTTACTGCGGAATCCACGGATTGTTCAAATTCGGGACTGCTTTCTTTTACAAAATGGTCGTTGCCCGGAATTTCAAGCCTTATTTCACAATATGTATTGGGTGTAGCCCTGTCTGGTCCGAGAAACAGCACCACGTTGGCACGGATAATATGATCGCTGGGAGATAATTTCCCAAGTTTTTCTGTTACATAATTTTCCAACTCTTCACCTGCTTTAAAACCTAATGATTGAATGATAATATCCATAGCTGTTTTTTATACGCATAAGGTACCATTATCATACCACAATAAACCTGATCCTGATTAGCCGGCTCTGCTGTTTTCTGGCCTGACCAGGAAAAAATCAGGATGCCCTTTCAACCTGTCAACGCTTCAACCTGGCAATTCTTCTCCCTGTTAACTATCCGCCATTATGTAATTTCCGGAAAGGCAGCATCCAGTTAAGAAATCACAACTATGCGGCTTAAGAAAATACCCTTTCAAATTTTCCTTTTCATTTCTGTTATGGCTCAGGCATCCGGTGATCCTTTGATAATTCCTTCATCCCTGCAAAACGTTACTGTTTACCGCAGTGGTGCAGAATTAACC
>CBIHLW010000292.1:0-4262 GCA_966210755.1 uncultured bacterium | reverse complement strand
GAAATTGTTCTGGCGGGAATAAATAAAGCTATTTCCGGGGCAGATAAAAAATGGTTAAGCGAATTTCATTTTCTTAAAGCGGATAATTCATATGCCTACGTATTAAACAAAGCCTTTATCATCCGTGATGAATCAGGCAGGGCCATTCGTATGGTGGGTGCCATACAGGACATTAGTACGCAAAAGAAACAGGAAAAAAGGCTGGAGTTCATAGCCAAAGCTACTTCCGAAATAATTTGGGAAAGAAATATTCATACAGAAGAAGTGGTGTTAAGCACAGCAAAGCTGAATGAGCTTTTAGGTTATTACACCACAGGTAATTCAGTTCCCCAGTCATTCTGGCTGGATAAAATTCACCCGGAAGATCTTGGAACTGCTATTGATAACCGAACATATGCCGTTCAGCATGGTATGGATTTTTACCTGAACGAATACCGGCTCCAAAAAGCAGATGGCAATTGGGCTTACCTGAAAAACCGTGTTTATGTGATACGGGATTTCGAAGGCAAACCGGTGTCACTGCTGGGTGCCGCAGAAGATGTAACAAATCAAAGGATCTTCGAAAAAACCCTGATGGAAAACCAGGAAAGCTACCTGCAGCTTTTCAATAATGCACCTCTGCCTACGGTTATCCACGATGTAGAATCATTTAGCATACTGGAAGTTAACAATGCCATCATTGAAACATATGGGTACAGCCGCGAAGAATTGCTTTCCATGACGGTTCTTGAGCTGCATGCCCAGGAAGAAATTGAACGGATCTTAAACGGTATTAATAAGATCGCCCCTTTTTCCCGAAATGATCTGGGGGTAATAAAGCATGTAAAGAAAAACGGAGAACAGATACTGGTAGAAGTAGCCATAACACCAATACTTTACAAAGGCAGAACTGCTATTCTTGCTACATCCAATGATGTAACAGAAAAGCTCCGCTTGCAAAAACAGATCGTTGCCGAAAAGATCAAACACCAGAAAAGCATCACCAAGGCTGTGATTGAGGCACAGGAAAAAGAAAGAAGTGAAATTGGAACAGAATTGCACGACAATGTAAATCAATTGCTGGCTGCCGCTAAATTATATGTTGAAAATATCCGGCATTTCAATGAGCAAAAAGACCATTTTATTGACCAGAGTGTGTCGCTACTTAATAAATCCATCAATGAAATCCGGAGGCTCTCGCATGCCCTGGTTACTCCAAGCCTGAGGGTTGGAGGCCTCAGGGATAACCTGCTTGCTTTAATAGAAACCTTACAGGACCTGAAGTATTTTGAAATCTACACTTCTTTTGATTTTACGGAAGAACAAATTCAAAAGGGCCTTGAACTTACCATCTACCGCATACTTCAGGAAAGCTTCAATAATACAATGAAATATGCTAATGCCACAGTTGTTTCGGTAAACATAACCATGCATCAGAAAGAATTGCATGTTTTGTATATAGATAACGGAGTAGGCTTTGACCCGGCAGTAATAAAAAAAGGCATTGGCTTAAAAAACATCATTAACAGAGCCGGAGCGTACAGGGGAAAAGTAAAAATAACCACTTCAAAGAAAGGTGGTTTTAAATTGAATATGATTTTTCCCATGCAGGAAAGCTAATGCTTACCGCCTGGTATTATAAATATGAAGGATAACCAATCCTGTTTTTTACTCTCAGGGATGTTGCCAGCAATATCCATTAGCCGTTGCCGTTCTTGAACACCGGGTACCTTTTTTAGTGATGGCCCTGCATTGGGAAGATTTAGCAGGCTCGGTGCGGGGCGTTTTTTCCTTCTTACTGGTGCGGCATACACCACAGGATCCTCCTGAATTGCAATGCTTGCAATAATTACATGTTTTGCATGCATTACAGGGATTATTTCCATAACAGGTTGCCTCCGGCAAACAGGCAAGTGCTACGGTAGATTCTGAAGCATTTTCCAGGACGGGTAACCCGTAGGGAAAAATAAAAAATATAGCTGAAAGGCAAAGCCTGAATATGTTCATATCAAAAGGTTGAAGATGGAAATCATTCTTTTTTTTCCCCAGGCGTTTCCTTACCCTTTCCCACCCTTGACTTCTCTATCGCCCACCTGGCCCTGGCCAGATCCTCCACTTTGGAAAGAAACCTGTCCACATTATAACCCGCCAAAAACGCCAGCATGTAAAAACCTAAATTGGTAGCATCGGGTGATTTTTTGGCTTCGAATACCATTAAACCACCCTTGAGCATCAGGTAAGCGGCAGCACCGGTCATCATACTTACCACCGGCCTGATAATATACCAGGGTATCCATCTCGGCGACCAGATACCAGCTACACAATAATTCAGGTATACTGCTCGTAAACAGTACAAAACCCCACCAGCACCTCCTGTGTAAACACAGGCAAAAAACAGGCTGGCATCGCCGCTGTGATCTTTGTATAATTCATAGCCTAATAAACAAAATGCTGCCAGCCAGGTTAAAAGATAAAATATTACTGCCGTTAAGTTTCTGATTGTTTTCATCATTTGTCTTTGTGGCCAACAGCATTGGAACCTGTTCCCCCCTGCGGATTGTTTTTTGAAAAAAGGGCTACTCCAATAGCAAGACCTATCCACGGTTTACCCTGCCGTTTCCACTCCCTGCCTAATTGACCAGGTATGAAATCAGCTCCAAGGAATACACCCACCTGGAATTCTTCATGCTGGTACATGGTGCCAATATGCAGACTAAAAGCCAGGTTGTTCCTTCCATTATAAAATTCAAGGTTTTTAATACTGATGCTGTCCGTTCGTGCATTGGTAATGCCAAATCCGGCCAGGTAATTCAAAGAATGCACGGAAAAGCCTTTCAACTGTTTTCTTAAACCAAATACAAAACCAAGATTCAGTTGCTGTTCAAAATCAAAAAAAGCATCCTCCTTATTTCCTAACCTTGCTTTAATTGGCAGGGTCATCACACCCCATGTAAAATCACGCTTTTTCCCGTAATACTCTTTACTGGACTGATTAAATATCTGAGGAGAGATAGCAAATTGTTTGAAATTAGACCAGGCTCCTACATATTCAAGATCATTCCTGTATTTAAGATGATTTTCTTTCGATGCGCTGTCCCAATAATACACGAAACCCGGGTCATTCATTTTCTTCCGGAGTGAATCAGGGAAATATCTCCAGAATGTAATTTTTATATTGTTATACTTATCAAATCCATTTACTGAAAATTTGGTTCTTCCTCTAACGGAAAACCTGGCATTGGAGTCAATATTTCCCTGGCTATCCAGGCCATAAACTGTAATCACATCCGGGATGGTTACATATACCTTTCCAACAATGGCCTGCGTATAGGCAAAAACATAAAATGCAAGTGCAAAAAACAATAGCAGTAATCTTTTCATTCGGCTGGTTTTGGTTGTAATAAATACAGAATCATTTTTCTGTTTACCATATAAATTTCATGTGAATTAGCTTCAACTACAACTGTATTAATACAGGCCCTGCAGGAATGGTACCTTTATTTCATTTCCCCCTTTTGTACAGTTAATTAAATTCAACCTACCAGACCGCCGTAAAGGGAACCTGTTTCTAATTGTATATACTGTATTTATACAGTATAATTGCCTGTATTTATACGGTAACTTTTATCATTGTACAAAATCAACTTGTTCATTATTTAAACACTAAACCAATTTTGCATGAACCATTCAATTACGTTAGCGCAAGCCGTTGAAATGACAAAGCTTTACCGGTCTAAAAAAGAAGATATCCTCAAACCAGAATATGCAGGGAAGAATATTTTAACCTTCTCAGAATCTCTTGACCGTGAGATCATTGATAATATCCTGGCCCAGGCCGATTGCCAAGGCATAAGGGTTTATTTTGGCATGAACCCCGACCTTCAGCAAAGAGTGATCATAGTTGGTGTGAATTCAAATAATGAGGACATCCTTCCGGATGAAGCTGATGCCGATGTTGATGAAGAAAATATTGCAGAAGATGGCATTGTGTGTCCCCCGCTCTGCCCTCCTAAATCACCACTTTACCCATAAATCCAGGCTGGGTCACTATGAAGTTTTATTTTTACCTGGCACTTAATTTAAGCATATTTATTCCGGGGATAGTAGCCATTATGCGCTATAGATTTGTACAGAAGAGCTACTATCCCTTCATATATTGTTTATGGCTTGGTTGTATTAATGAAAGCATCAGTCTATACAAAGTATTTAATAACTCACACACTTTAATCAACAATAATGTTTATGTGCTATTGGAATCATTACTCCTTCTGTTGTTCTTTTAC
>CBIHLW010000291.1:0-4312 GCA_966210755.1 uncultured bacterium | reverse complement strand
ATTGACTCTATTCAACTGATAGGAAAAGCAGCATATTGTATTGACAATAATGACAGCGCCGTTTTGAAGGTTAGTCCGGCAGATAGTATTCAATGGTACAGGGATGGTATAGCCATTCATAATGAGCATGATTTAATATTCAGGGTAAATCAAAGCGGATCTTATCACGCCCAGTTATTCAGTAACCTGGGTTGCAGGGTCAGTACTAAACCAGAAGTGATATTCATAGATAAACCAGTACCTGGAATTAATTATCCTGTTGAATATGCCGTTATAGATATGCCTTATGGATTAAAAGCAAGGCAAATTGGTATCAGTTGTATCTGGGATCCGGGCATATTTTTGAATGATATAAATAAGTATACTCCGGTATTCAATGGTTCTTCTGACAGGCTATATACCATCAGGCTTACTACAACATCTGGTTGTGTTACGGTAGATACCCAGATGGTGAAAACAGTTAAACATTCCGATATCTATGTTCCCACAGCATTTAGTCCGAATGAAGATGGCCTGAACGACATTTTGAGACCAACATTGATGGGAATGAAAGACCTGCATTTCTTCAGGGTATTCAATCGCTGGGGACAGCTTTTATATGAAACAAGGTCCGTAAGGATGGGTTGGAATGGAAGGCTCAATGGAATTCCCCAAAACACCCAGACTGTGGTTTGGGTAGCCCGTGGTGTTGGTGTGGATGGAAAAATACATACCAGGAAAGGAACATCCATCCTGGTAAGATAATGCCCCTTTAGTTTTTTATTTTATTTTCTAAATTGAGATCAAACTTCTCCGCTGTTTCTTTTGCCAGCTGATATCCTGCATCTGCATGCCTGATCACACCCATTCCAGGATCATTTCTTAATACTCTTGATAATCTTGATCCGGCTTCGTCCGATCCATCCGCAACAATTACCATTCCGGCATGAATGCTATATCCCATTCCTACTCCACCTCCATGATGAAGACTCACCCAGCTTGCGCCTCCTGCAGTATTTACCAGCGCATTCAGAATGGGCCAGTCGGCTATGGCATCACTTCCATCCAACATGGATTCTGTTTCCCTGTTAGGCGAAGCCACTGAACCGGTATCAAGGTGATCGCGTCCTATAACAATCGGTGCTTTTACTTTTCCATTTCTTACAAGTTCATTGAAGGCAAGTCCTGCTATTTCTCTTTCACCCTGTCCAAGCCAGCAGATCCTAGCAGGCAATCCCTGGAAGGCAATTCTTTTTTTAGCAAGTTGTAACCAACGCTGAAGCGATCTGTTTTGTGGAAACATATTAGTAATCAATTCATCGGTTACGGCAATATCAGCCGGGTCTCCACTTAAAGCCGCCCACCTGAACGGACCTTTACCTTCACAAAAAAGTGGCCTGATATAGGCAGGAACAAATCCCGGAAAATCAAATGGCGAATGGTTACCGGAAAATGGTTTGCTGGTTCGCTGTTGAAATTCCTGAGCCCTTGCTCTTATATTGTTTCCATAATCAAAAGTGATGGCTCCTTTATCCATCAATTGGAGCATAAGATTTACATGATGAAACATGGAATTGTATGCATATTCAATATATGCAGCGGGGTCCTGTTCACGCAACACCTTTGCATGTTCATATGTGATCTCATGTGGCCAGTATCCAATAAGCGGGTCGTGAGCTGATGTCTGATCAGTTAAAGTATCCGGAACGATATTTCTATCTACCAGTTTTTCCAGCAAATGAACCGCATTGCAAAGTACCCCGATGCTTACGGCTTTTCCCTGTAATTTATATTCCAGCGCCTTGTCTATGGCCTTATCTATATCAGTGATCTTCTCATCAAGATATTTTGTTTCGATCCTCTTATCTATACGCCATTCTTCCACTTCCGCCACCAGCGCTACTCCTTCATTCATTGTAATAGCAAGTGGTTGCGCCCCACCCATTCCTCCGAGTCCTGCGGTTACATTCAGCGTCCCTTTTAATGAACCTTCAGATTCACCGTCTTTTTTAAAATGTGTGTTGGCAATGGCTGCATAAGTTTCATATGTTCCCTGCACAATTCCCTGCGATCCGATATAGATCCAGCTTCCTGCCGTCATTTGTCCATACATCATCAACCCTTTCTTCTCCAGTTCTTCAAAGTGTTTCCAATTGGCCCAGTTAGGAACAAGCTGAGAGTTTGATATCAATATCCTCGGAGCATCCCTGTGTGTTTTGAGAATACCTACCGGCTTCCCACTTTGAATTAAAAGAGACTCGTCATTATCCAGGATCTTCAGCGATGCAATGATGTTGTCCAGCGCTTCAACATTCCTGGCAGCCTTACCCCTGCCACCGTATACAATGAGTTCATCCGGACGTTCAGCCACTTCAGGGTCAAGGTTGTTCAATAACATTCTCAATGCTGCTTCCTGTATCCATCCTTTGCAGCTTAATTCAGAACCAGTTGGTGTTTTATATTTAAGAGGATCGTATGTAGACATGAATACCTTTTGATGCGAAAATAAAGAAAGCTGCCGGCTATTGGCCCTGCTTCCGTTTGTAAAACGCAATCCTTTTATGTAAGATGGATTTTAAGAATAAAAATGAAGTCATGCGGCTGCCGTACTGATATAGGCCGCGGCTAATGGCTTTTCATTACTTTTGCCCGCAAATAAAAGATTACAATGGATGTAAAGAACAACATACTTGAAACGATTGGGAATACGCCTCTTGTAAAATTAAATAAGATAACAAAGGAGCTTCCTTGTGATGTATATGCTAAAGTGGAATATTTCAATCCCGGTAATTCCATTAAGGACCGGATGGCTATTAAGATGGTTGAGGTGGCGGAAGCAGAAGGAAAATTGAAGGCGGGAGGTACCATCATTGAATGTACATCCGGAAATACTGGAATGGGTCTTGCCATGGCAGCAGTAGTGAAAGGTTATAAATGCATTTTTACAACTACCGATAAGCAATCACAATCAAAAGCCGATATACTTCGGGCGTTGGGTGCGGAGGTGATCATTTGTCCGACAAATGTGGGACCGGAAGACCCACGTAGTTATTATTCTGTTGCTGCAAGACTTGAAAAAGAAATTCCAAATGCTTTTTTAATGAACCAGTATGATAATCTTGCCAACAGGCTGGCGCATTATGAAACTACAGGGCCGGAAATATGGAAGCAAACAGAAGGAAAGATCACCCACCTTGTAGTAACGGCCGGAACGGGTGGCACAGTTACCGGTACAGCACAATTCCTGAAAGAGATGAATCCGGATATACAGATCTGGGCCATTGATGTATATGGCTCCCTGCTTACCAAATATTTTAATACCGGACAAATTGATATGAATGAAGTGCATCCTTATATCTCTGAAGGTTTTGGTGAAGATTTTGTTCCGAAGAATTACGACATGAGTGTCATTGATCATTTTGAACAGGTAACAGATAAAGACGGTGCCGTCATGACCCGTAAACTCGCCAGGGAAGAAGCTTTGTTTTGCGGATACAGTGCCGGCAGCTGTATTACAGGCTTAATGCAACTCAAAGACAAATTGAAAAAAGGAGATGTGGTGGTTGCCATACTTCATGATCATGGCAGCCGGTATGTGGCCAAAGTGTATAACGACCAGTGGATGGCTGAACGCGGTTTCTTCGATGTAAAATCCTTCAAGGATGTATTGAATACAAGGGGAAAGAAAAGACTGATAACCGTTGAACCCACCCAGTCGGTTGCAGAAGCTGTTGAATTGATGAAGAAATTCGATATAGAGCATATTCCGGTGGTAGACAATGAAGGCATTATGATAGGTTCCATCAGTGAAAACGGACTCTTTCAAAAAGTGTTTAGTAATCCGGAGATCAAAACGGAAAAAGTAAGCAACGTAATGGAAAAGGCGTTTCCGGTGGTGGCACTTGATACTGCAGTTGAAAAGATCGGAACACTGATCAATAAAGAAAATGGAGCAGTGATGGCTAAAGATGAAAGTGGAAACTATCACATCGTAACCAAATATGACGTGATACAGGCCCTTGCATAGATGAGTAATTTATCTCATTCATTGAGATGAATTTTTTCAAAACTGCCTGTTCATAAAATCGATAAAGCATCTACGGATGCTTTTTTCGTATTTGTACTTATTACAATTGTGTCTTCTTTGATCTGTCTTCCAATTTACCAGTAAAGAGTTATTCATTATAAAATGTATTACTACGAATCATACCTGAAATATTCCGAATATCTGCTTCAGTATTTTTTCTTCATTTGGCTACGTTAATTTACGAGGAGTTTGGAGGTCAGTTTACGGTTTTTGCAGTATTTACCATAAAGCGTAAATTGGGCAATA
>CBIHLW010000290.1:0-4320 GCA_966210755.1 uncultured bacterium | reverse complement strand
ATTACGGGAAGATTGATCTTTGAGATCCATCCATGGTGGACCGCCCAGGGCAAATATGAATTCAACTAAATGTTACAATCTATAATTCATTCCTAAAAATGCATTGTTCGATTTTCCTGCAAAAACAGTCTGGAAGAATCCTGTCCATCTTTCCTTTGTAAGGTGAAATGCCATACTCACATAACGGAATCGGACAACCTCAGTTATATAATAAGCATCCGGTATATGATGATTATTGTATGCTGATCCAAGCGAAATACCATAACCGAATTTAAAACCGTATAGCGATTCTCCAGAACGGTTTACAAATTCCGTAAATAATCCGGCTGCTCCATAAAAAGGATCACGGATAACCAGCGTTGCTGCCGTATCAGGAAATCTTTTTCTCAGATCAAGGTAAGAACCAAACTCACTTGCCAGTGTTGTTTCCAACCCAATTACCCTCCATTCCCCTCTATTGGTTGGATGCACAAAGTTTATGGCACCATCAATCATGCCTGCGCCAAAAAAATAATTGCCTGCATTCTGGTTGATAATCCGGTAATCAACGGTTTCATTATTTCCAATACTGTCGTAGGGCTTCACCTGGTAACTGCCAAGGGTTAAACCGGTTCCATACTTTGCCTGGAAGCTTCCAAGGTTATGGCTGCGGGAAAATCCAATGTTAAAAGAATATTTTGAATCTGTACCTCCTTCATTATCGCCCCCGCCACTCAGGGAGGCATTCAGATAGGATGCCGACAATACAGAATCTTTTTTCAATGGAACGGAACGGTATTGGTTTGTTAATCCATTTAGGGGACTTACATAAAAAGCCTGGCGGCCAATACTACATCCGGTCAATAAAAAGCCGGAAATGATTATAAGCAGGAACCTGAGGAATTGCATATATAACCTGACTATGAAGGTTAGCTATACGCTGCATCTATAAATATTATTTACTGGCCAGTACCTGGGTCCAGTAACTACCAACTCTGGCTATACCCATTTCCCTGTATAGTTTATTCATGATATTCCTGCAATGACCCGGACTACCCAGCCATCCGTTGATAACCCTGTGTTCATTAGAAAATCCCTGCCCTATGTTTTCTCCATATGTGATCCAGTTATACCCGGCTCTTTTGATCCGGTCTGCCGCATCTGATCCGTCAGGAGCTTCATGGCTGAAATATTTTTTATCATTCATGTCCTTGCTATGGTTATATGCAGCTGTTTCCAACTGGTTATTCCATGTTACTGCAGCGGCCGGACCATACCAGGTATCACCGCACTGGCAACCGGTTTTTCGAACTTCATTAACAAGTTGTATCAAAACGGTTTTGTTGACAGTAGAAGGTGTTGTAGTGTCTAAGTCTGCTGCATCCCTGGTACAGGCAATAAGTAAGGCAAAAACAAGGGGCAATACCATAGCGGTTTTCATGTTTGAATTTATAACAATCCCGCTGGAACTAATATTGCGCCGTAATTCGTTAAAGTTGGACGAAAGTGAAGAGTCGTGAGTCGTGAATCGTGAATCGTAAGTCAATATTCAATACTCTTGACGCACAACTTTTGACTCTAGACTTTTGACTTCCTCCTACATCCTCCTCTTCGTTCCCGTCTGCTCTGCTTCCCTGTCCATTTCAATAATGGAAACCGGTCTTTCCGTATCATCTCCCAATAAATGTTTTGTAAAGAAATCTGCCATTCTCCAGAAAAAATATTCGGTCATATCACCAAAGCCATGCCGCTGGCCGGGAAGCATAAGCATTTCGAAACGCTTATTGGCTCTGATCAGGGCATTTACCATTCGAATGGTATTGGCAGGATGCACATTGTTGTCAACATCGCCGTGTACCAGCATCAGGTGGCCTTTCAGATTTTTGGCCAGATCCGGATTTTTCTCAATGTTGTATACGAACGAGGTATCTCCCTTGTCGCTGATCACTTCTTTAACGCCATGGTGTTTTTCACTCCACCACCTGTTATATATTGAGTTGTCGTGATTACCGGCCGAAGAAACCGCTACTTTAAAAAAGTCCGGATATACCAGCATGGCTGCTGTACTCATAAATCCGCCACCGGAGTGGCCATGAATACCCACCCGCGAAATATCAATAAAATCAAAACGGTCGGACAACTGTTCAACGGCCGCTTTTTTATCGGCAAGGCCATAGTCACGCAGGTTACCATAGCCAAATGTGTGATACCATTTGCTGCGCGAAGGATGGCCACCCCGGTTACCAACAGTAATTACAATGAATCCCAATTGCGCGAGCCTGTCAACCCTGTCCATACCTCTGCTGAATGCTGTATTAACAGCCTCGGTTTGCGGACCAGGATACACATATTCAATGATTGGATATTTTTTGGTGGAGTCAAAATCAAATGGCTTGTACATTACTCCATAAAGATCTGTGATACCATCATCCGCCTTAACTACAAAAGGCTCCGGGAACCTGTAACCCGATGCCATCAGTGAACTGAAATCAGCAGTTTCCAGATCCATCAGTTTCCGTCCTTCTGCGGTATATAAAACTGACCTGGGAACCGTATTCACTCTTGAGAAATTATCAACGAAATACAGCTCATTGTCATTCATACTTATACTATGGTCAAATTCACCAGGATTAAGAAGCCGTAATCCTGAACCGTCAAAATTTATCCGGTATAGATGTTCGTAATAAGGATTTTCACTGGCTTCCTTTCCATTAGCCGAAAAATAAAGAATCCTCTTTTTTTCATCGATGCCAACGATATCCTCACAATGAAAACTTCCAGAAGTGATCTGGTTCTTTAAATTTCCATTTCCATCATACAGGTAAAAATGTGCCCATCCATCCCTTTCACTCCATTCTATGATCTCACTGCCATCATTCACCAGTCCAGGCCTTTTCACTTCTACATATGTATTCATTCTTTCAGGGATCAGCACTTTAACCTGCCCTGTATTGATATCCACCACACACTGGTCAATCCTTTTAAGATCGCGGCTTGTACGTGTAAAATAAAATTTATCATTTGTTCCCAGCCACTTCAAAGGCCTCCAGTCATCATCTCTTGTATGAACAGGATTAACTGCTGACCAGATATTAATATCCTGGTCTTTGAATTGTTTTATGTTAAGTTCCTTAAAGGTCTTATCCTCATTATTGAATAAGAGTATCCTTGATACAGGTGCATCTTTCTCACCAGGCATCCAGTATTTGTAAGTTTCAAGTGTGGGACGTGGTTCTGCTATGCTATTGATCACCCAAAGATCCTTCACCGCCCTTACGTCATTTCTCACCATGGTAAAATGTCTGGAATCCGGAGCCCAGAAAACAAATGCAGGTTTTCTTTTTTTCTTATTCTTTTCCTTATCCACATTGCTTTCTCCCTGGCCACCGGATAAGAAGCCTTCCACACCATAACTGAAATCCTCCACACCGTCTTTTGTGATCTGGTATTCTTTTATGGTACTGTCGTCTTCATTCATTAACGCTTTTTCATAATTGGTCCTGTCCATCCAGAACAGGTTGAAATTGCGCACAAAAACAATGGTCTGACCATCCGGTGAAATGGAAGCCCACCGTGGATTCCGCCTTGGCCTTTTTAGTTCTGATAATTGAACAAGCTGTCCTGTATTGATATTGTATTCAAAATAATATCGCTTTTTTTCTGTTTTTGGAGTACTCCCTTTTTTGGCAGATGTATCGCGTATCACACTGTCCTGTGTACTTCGAACTTCAAACTGTATCCAGTTCTCATCTCGCACAAAACGCATACTGTCCATTTTCAGATTCTGGGCATCCATTGGATCACCAACTATAGAAGTTAGTTTGGCAGCCATCCTGTCATTATCAAACAGTAATTTCTTTTCCGTTTTTGAGGGATCAACTATATACCATTTTCTTCCATTGGAAGTTTCATACGAATACCAGAACCTGTCAGAATGTTTTAACCAGTGCGGATCAACTGAGGTACTGTAAACCATCCTGTCCAGCTTTTTAGGAGCATAGCGGGCTGCCTGCTGGTAGTTAGCCCTGGTTACAGATTCCTGTGCATTGATACCCAGGCATAGTACAAATAATCCTATTGATAAAAGGAACTTTCTCATGTGTGTTTAGATAATTTCTTGAAAAATAGGGATTGGAGGAAAATCCCATGAATTATTTTTATAGACGGTAAGATATATTTTTTTAGGAGTTGACGTATATAGAAAAACTAAATCTTTTGACTGATATGACATTTCCTCATAAGTGAACGGGCAGGTAGTTTTTCATTTCATCAGCATATTCCCTGGCTACTCTTTTGGCTTCTTCTGCAAAATCTTCTCCCGAAGAAGCATAAATTATAGCC
>CBIHLW010000289.1:0-4345 GCA_966210755.1 uncultured bacterium | reverse complement strand
GGCCTGGGAGCAACTTATATTTACCATTATCTATACACTAATGTTCTTGTATATATTCCGGTTTTTTTCCTAATACTGCTTTTGGTTCTGGCATTAAATTTCAGATCATTGAAATTACTTTGGCATTCAGTTAATTTAAATAAAGTGGTCAATAAGGGAGAATAGGGTTTTCTCATAAAACAGTATAGTCAATGTTGATGAAAAAATTGGTCATATCCGGTGATAGTTTGTCCATGCCCAGGCCCAAAGAAGGTATTTTGTATGAAGATACATTCCCGGCACTTTTGCAGGAGCATATGGTACCCGAATGGCGGGTTATAAACAGGTCAAGAAGAGCTAATAACTCGCGGAAACAGGCAATGTATCTCAATCTTTGTGATGATATTCATGATTACAAACCAGATGTTTTTATTTACCATATTGGTATAGTGGATTGTGCACCAAGGTTATTTTCAGAATTCCAGCAAAAATTGCTTGAACGGCTCCCCATCTCTGTCAGACAGAAGATCATTGGGTATTTTTCCAGGAGACGCCTGTATATGACCAAAAGATTTCCAAGGGTTTTTGTAAAGCCTGAGGATTTCAAAAAATACTCTCAGAAGGTTATACTGACTGCGAAAAAATATGCTTCTGCAATATATATTATAGGCATCATCATGCCTTCAGATAAAATATTAAAAAGAAGCTTCGGATACAGGGAAAATGTTATAGGCTATAATGAGTTATTAAAGGAAGTTAGTAATGAAACGGGAGCAGAGTTTATAGATTTAGTTAACATGCTGGATCCTAAGGAGGATTTTCTGGAGGATGGATATCACCTGGGGAAATCAGGTAACAGAAAAATATATGAAGTGTTATTTGAAAGGATCTGCAACACTAAATTAAAACCTGATTAAATATAAATTGTGACAATAGCTAATAAGGAACCAGATTTTCCGGGTAAGGCAGACAGGGATATCATTCACATTTTATATTCAGGGCTGGGGGGACATGGAAGTGTGGTTTTTTCCCTTCTTGAAAGCAGTGTTGAATTCCGCAACAGGAGCAGATTGGTCTTTTACGGAATTGAACCTTTGGTAGAAGAATATAAGATGAAATGCCTTACCCTGGGTTTGCCCTATAGTTATATCAGGCCACGGCCGGGTAATCCTGTTCTGGCATGGAGGAAACTTTATTCTTTGATCAGTGCAAAAGAAATTGATTTCATATTCCTGAATAGTGTGAACACAATAATTCCGGCTGCATTGGCTGCACGCCTGAAAAAAAAGAAACTTTTCGTTATAGAGCATATGTCCAATGGGCTTAAGACCCGTTTTGATAAAATTTGTTCCGCTCTTTCCATGCGGTATTCCAATAATATCATAGTTCTTACCCAGGCTTATTACCAGGAACTTAAGGAACTTTTACAGAATAAATTCAGGCAGAACAAGGTGGTAATAATTCCTAATGGAATTGATACAAATAAGTTCAGGCCTGATCCTGCTAATAATAAAGGTTTTTCAATGGGTATGGTGAGCCGGTTCACACCTTCCAAGGATCATATGATGCTTGTACAGGCATTTTTTGAATTCCACAAAAATCACGTGGCATCAATATTGAAGCTTGCAGGTGACGGAGAAACCCTCCCTCAAATTAAGCAGCTGGTTCAAAGTTTAGGTATTGCCGATGCTGTAATTTTTACAGGAATGCTTAAAGAGGATGAAATGGTTCGTTTTTACCAGTCACTTGATATTTATGTACATATTTCTAAAGGCGAAACTATGAGCACTGCCATTATGCAAGCCATGTCCACCGGGCTGCCGGTATTGGCATCGGATGTTAATGGGATCAGTAATATGCTCAATGCTGATGTTGGCATATTGGTCCCTAATTCTGTTGAAAAGATAACATCTGCAATGATTTATCTAGCTCAAAATCCGGAATTGAGATTAGGTTATGGCAATAACGGCAGGCATTTGGCAAATAAATATTTTTCCAGCACTATGATGTCTGAAAAATATTTATCATTGTTGGGAGATAAGATGAAACTATGTTAAGAGAAGAAGCCATCTGGTTTGGTGACCGGCTAGGGCATATACTGTCCGGCAACGCCTCACCTGTACTGAATATAGGCAGTTCAACCAGGCATTTCCGTTCCATTGAACAGCCACAGATCGATCAGTTCATTTTTTCTGTTTTGGAAAACAGGGAAATCCGTGTAATTCACCTGGATCAAAAAAATGCTGAAGGGGTTGACATAATCGGCGACCTTTCTGATCCTGATTTTTTAGAGCAGGTTAAGCAATTGGAATGCAGGACCATTTTTTGCAATAACCTCCTGATGCACCTTGAAGAACAGGACCGGTTAAATCTTGTAAACGTAATCAGTGAGATCCTGCCTTCCAAAGGCTTATTATATCTAAGTACCTCTTTCAATTTTCCATACACCCCCGATCCATACGATAGTTATTACAGGCCAGATCCGGATAACCTTATTTCATTGTTCAAAGGATTTAAAACCATTGATAAAAAAATAGTATCCGGATCGGGCAGTTTTTTCAGGTCAGTAACTAAAAATCCACGTTTCGGGCTTATTATACTAACAAGGATCTTTACGCCTTTTTATAAATTCCGAACCTGGAAATATCTCATCCAATACCTTCCAAATTCCTTTAAAAATTATAGTGCTTCCTGTGTTATTCTTCAAAAAGATTAAGTGTGAATGCTAGTGTAAAAAGAAATTTATTCTACAGGTTGTTTTTTGAGGATTACTGGGTGGTCGGTATAGTCAGAAACGATCTGCTTCCTGAGGTCAGGAACGTTGTAACAATTCCTGATGCACACGTTATCTGGTTAAAATTCAATAGAGGATTTTTTCTGGCAGATCCCCACTGGCTGGATGAAAGCAAAAGGATGATCATCTGTGAATGTCTTTATTTCCATGAGAAAATTGGTAAGCTGGCCATTGTTTTCCTGAATGAGGACTGGAGTATCCGCGAAATGAAAATGATCAATTCAAAAAGCAAGCACTATTCCTATCCCCAGGTAATCAGAATAAATGGTAAATGCTTTATCATCCCGGAGTCCGCATTTGACAATTGCATTAAAATGCTGGAGATAGACGAGAATGAGAATAAGATCGTTCGCGAGCAAATTTTAATTGAGAATTGTAACCTGGTAGACCCTACAGTTTTTTACCATAATCAGAAATACTGGATGTTCGCCAATCCCCTGAATGATTTCAATCATCAGCTGGAGATCTTTTATGCTGATACCATCGAAGGTCCATGGACGCGTACTTCCTATAGCCCTTTAACCATTCAAAATTGCCGGGGTGCAGGGACTGTGATCTTTGAAAATGGTCAAATGTTTTGGTTCACACAGTATAATGAAAAACAATATGGTGGAGGTATTATAAGGCGAAGGATTATAAAGCTTGATGAAAATGAATTTATTTTTGAAACTGAAGGCCGGATCATGCCGGATGAACAAAGCAAATATCCCTTTGGTTTACATACTATGAATATTGGAAGATCCAACACATTGATTGACGGTAAAAATTATTCTTTTCAAATTATAAAACCATTTAGGGCTTTATACTTCCGCCTATTCAGGAAGAGGGGGTAATCCGGTTCAATTGCTTCTTTTATAATCTTATCAGTCAGTTTCTATTTGCATAAGTCAGGTTCAATTTCTTTCTTATAAAGATTTTGATTTCCTAATGGAACCGCAGATACTATTTTAAATTTCCGAAAAAAGATCACCAGGCTATAATGGCAATAACAAAAACCAGGATCGATTTGCTTGATGTGTTCAGGTTCATTGCTATCTTCCTTGTTATATTTTTCCATTATTTTTCTGCTTTTGCCCGTCCCGGTATCGAAGTCCCGCATAGTTCACCATATTCGGAATTTATTCTTTTCAAATACGGCTACCTGGGGGTGGAACTGCTCTTAATGATCTCAGGATTTGATATATTTCTTACACTTGAGAACTGCAGAAGCATCAAATCATTTTTTATAAAGAGGAATTTCCGCTTGTTCCCGGCTATGTTAGTATGCTCTGTATTTACCTACATTGCAGTCAGGCTTATAGACCATGACATGCGGTTTCCGGGCCTTCACCGGCCCCTGGAATCATTTCTACCCAGCCTTACATTTACGGACACATTTATATGGGAACCTATTCTTGGTAAAAAAGTAGGTTATATAGACGGGGCATACTGGTCTTTGGCAGTAGAAGTGAAGTTTTATATTTTGTCTGCATGCCTGTATTTTATTGATAAAAAAAATTTCCTGAGGAACTGGCTGCTCCTCTCGCTGTTTAGTGTTGGTACACAGATAATACTTATACAGGACCCTTTTGG
>CBIHLW010000288.1:0-4347 GCA_966210755.1 uncultured bacterium | reverse complement strand
ATCCACCACTACTATTGATGTTTATTCAACCAGCCCTAATCAGGGAGCCGGAACACAAAATAGTTTCGACCCTCAGGATCCCGGTGCTGATTTTTATTTAAACCTGTTTTTACCGGCAGGAGATCATGTGATCATCATCCGTCCACAAGGAACAGCCAATCTGTTCCGGAATAATAATGTATCGGGAAGTCCTTATCCCTTTACACTGGGCAACCTGATATCCATTACAGGAAACAGTGCCACACTGGATACTGATCCTAATTATTATCAGAAATTTTATTACGGACTTTATAATATGAAAGTAAGAACCTCCGATTGCGTGAGTGAAAGGGCAACAGTTGTGGCACCCGTTGCGCCAACTCCAACCATTACCATGGTAGGAGATTCTTTAACCAGCAGTATTGCAACAGGTAACCAGTGGTACCGCGACGGACTTGGAATTCCAGGCGCTACCACCAGAAAATATAAACCCATTCAGTCAGGCAATTATACGGTACGGGTTTCGGATGGACTGGGCTGCATGATGTCATCGGCAGTATATCCTTTTGTTGCCAGCGCTGTTAATCCGGTAGACAACGCTTCCATTGAATTAAGCGTTTCACCCAATCCAAACAGCGGAAGCTTTTTGCTGAAGTTCAAAGCGATCAGAAGGGATCAAATGAAAATTGATATTATAAACAGTCTGGGACAATCGGTTTATGCAACATCTTATCCGGCATTTACAGGACAGTTCTCCGAACAGGTAAATCTGAATAAACTTGGTGCAGGCGTGTATGTTCTCAAATTACAACACGGGGAAAAGACCTACTATCACTAGAGCATGATCGTAAGATAAATTGAAGCCGCCTTTAGGGCGGCTTTTTTGTTAGGCCTGGGTTCCGGTTATCAAGTACAAAAATTGCATACTTATGAAATACTGAAAAGGCTCTAAACGAACCAAAAAATGTAATTTCAGCTACCGGTTATTTTTTAATAATAAGACAGCCCCTATAAACCATTAACATGAGATTTAAGATCTTCCTGACTGCTGCGCTTCTTTTACTGATAGCAGGCGGCATTTATTTCATTCAAGGAAAAAAACAGCCATCGGTGCCTCCCGCTCATCTTATGGAATTGGAAGAAGAAGAAAAATTGCCTGCCGCCTTCATTGAAGCCCGGCTGAAATATGAGTTTGACATGCTCAAAGATCCCGCAACCGGATAAATTCCGGAGAACATTTTTGAAAGGGAAATGGAATTTGCAAGACAATTGCCAGAACGCACAGCCGGAGGGGATATGCGAATGATGGCATTGAACAATTACATTCCTGCGGGGCCCAACAATGTTGGAGGAAGAACAAGGGCAGTTGCATATGATATCCGTTATAATGGAACTACAAACAGGGTGATCATTGCAGGCTGTGTAAGTGGCGGCATAATGAGATCAACAAATGGCGGTACTGCATGGACGCTTGTAACACCACAAAATGATGTACACAGTTTTACTTCACTTGTTCAGGATCTCAGGCCTGGTTCCCAGGATACCTGGTATGCTGCCGGCGGCGAGCCTTATGGCAATTCAGCCGGAGACCAGGTAGGCGCAGCCTATATGGGTCATGGTATCTGGAAATCTACAGATAATGGTGCCACCTGGAATAAACTCACTTTTAATTTCATTGACATACCCGGTAATGCACCACAGGGCAGCAATCTTGAAGAATTCGACCATCCGTTTGATTTTGTTCATAAACTTGCCGTCAATCCAACTAACGGTCATCTGTATGTGGCCTGTCACAGAAGGGTTATACGTTCCATAGATGGAGGTTTAACTTTTCAGGCCATCTTTGGAGGGACTGCAGCAGGCAATGCTGCCAATGGCCAGACTGAGGTAATGATCACTAATACAGGCAAAGTCTTTCTTGCCATGAATGGAGGATACCCTGATAAAGGCCTGAGAGGCGTATGGGTATCCAATACCGGCGCACTGGGAAGTTATTTAAGGATCGCGGGCGGACAAAACCTGGGCGTTGACTCGGTGGCTGACTGGAGAGGCAATGATGCCGGACAGAACTCAAAAAGGATCATAATGACGCTGGCACCGTCAAATCACAATATCGCTTATGTTTTTTATGAAAATGGCCTGAGCAGTGATGCTCCCCAATTATCGCCGGAAGCAGACCTGTTCCGGCTGGATATCAATGGCAATAGTTATAGCTGGAGCAACCGTTCGGCCAATATGCCAGATTTTTCAGGAGGAAATGCATCAGGTTCAGATCCATTGACCGTTCAGGGCGGGTATGATATGGTAGTGGCTGTAAAACCAGACAATCCTAATATGGTATTTGTTGGCGGCACCAACCTTTACCGGTCATCGGATGGTTTTACTACCAGCACTACTACCTCGTGGATCAATGGTTATCAGACCAATTTTACATATAGCCTGTATCCCGATGGACACCCGGACATGCACAATCTTGCTTTCAACCCTTCCAATGCTAACGAAGCCATTTGTGGTGATGATGGTGGCATAAGGATCACATCCAATATTTCCCTGGCAACAGTGGAATGGGACTTTTTGCCGAACTATCAAACATTGCAGTATTATTATGTAGCTATGGACCCGGATGCAGGCAGAAATAATTTTGCAGGTGGAGCACAGGATAATGGAACACAATTCCGAGATAAGCTTCGCATATTACCTGGAACAACAGAAGCGGACAGTAACAACCATGTAAGAATGGTGGGTGGAGACGGATGTGCAGTAGGTATCTCCAAAATCAATATTGCCAACCAGAATCAATACCTGTATGGTGGATCTCAGTTTGGAAATATTCAAAGAGTGAGGCTAACAAATGGAATAGCTTTTAATAATATCCGGCCAAACGGACTTACCACAGCGTTTCCCGGTGCGGTAAATGAATATGGTGAGTTTGTAACCAATTTCAGACTGGACCAGGACAATGCTGAAGATCTTTATTATGTTAATTTCAACCGGCTGTTCAGAACCACTGCTGCAGCCAGTGTAACGGCAGGAGGCTGGATGGAACTTACCGGCGTTTCCACTACGCTTGATCCTGCCAATGGAAGAAACCTGGGCATCCGCGCCATAGCATTTACCAGAGGACCATATCATACAGGCCATTCAATTTATTTTGGTACCACCAGTGGCAAAATTTACCGGTTAGATGATCCTCAAAATGCTCCTGCAGCCACGGTTCCCATTAACATTACTCCATTTGGTATGGTTGGAAACGTGCAGGACATCGCTGTTCATCCCAATAATGACGATGAAGTAATGGCAGTGATATCCAATTATGGAGTGGCAAGTATCTGGTGGACCAATAATGCCAAATCTGCCAATCCTACCTGGCATATCGGGGAAGGAAATCTTACACTGCCATCCATAAGGAGTTGTATGATCACAGTTAAAAAAGATGCGGCCAATAATCCTGTAACGGAATACTATGTTGGTACCTCTGTGGGTTTGTACAGCGTAGCTAACCTGGGAACAACCTTACTTGCCAATGGAGCCCCTACCTGGCAGCGGGAAGGCAGCAATATTTTAAATTATGCCGTTGTGCAATCCATGACCTACCGGCCAACAGATAATGTTCTGCTTATAGGCACACATGGAAATGGAATGTATTATACTTATCTGGGCACCACCAATTTCAGTCCTACACAGGGTACTGCCATTAACCCCGTAACCAACGATAAGAATTTCATTAAAAATGTTTTTCCAACCATAGGATCAAACAATATTCATTACCAGACGGGAAATATGTTTGGTATACGGAAAATATCTGTGCAGTTATTTGATATGAGTGGAAGGCTGTTGATCAGTAAACAGGAAAACTACCAGGGTGGACTTATTGATATCAGCCGTGTTGCGGCGGGTAGTTATATACTGAGTATTTACAGTGATGATCAGAAGTACAGGCATTTACAAAAAATCATAAAGCAATAAATCTGAAAAAACATGAAACCTATTTTATTGCTGCTATTTCTTGCAGGTATAATTCCGGCACAGGCACAAACGGAAGGCAGTGCAAAAATTTATGGTTATTCAGAGCCGGTGAGTAAAGGGGTGGCCCCTCAAAAAACCATAGATGAAAATGGAAAGGAATCCACTGCAGAAAACAAACAGGCTTTCAATTTTTTTATTTACCTGGTTAGTCAATCAAGGGTCTACCCCTCTGAGATGTGGATTCTTGGTAAACCTTATTCAGTGAGCATTGAAAGGATAACCAAAACACCCGTTGTAAGAAAAAATTATAATAACCCTTCTGATCCTACATCTGTTGAAATGGTACCCGAAACATCCGGCCAGGTGATCAGGCTTATACCGGCCCCTGCCATACAGGAAAAA
>CBIHLW010000287.1:0-4352 GCA_966210755.1 uncultured bacterium | reverse complement strand
TTCAATGACATACACAGTAACCATAAATAAAAAAACCCCGCATTTCTGCAGGGCCGTTTTCGTACCGCGTACGGGATTCCCTGCCTGACTGCGTCACGCAGGCAGGGAACCCGTATCATCACCGTGATTCAATTTCTTTTTGATCCAATTCTTACCAGCATTTGTTTTAAAATATTTTTCCTTCACCCGTGCCTCAGCCCAATTGCTGTGATCCTCCGTATAAATGATCTTCCATGGCATATGGCCCTTGGTAAATCGATTCTTTCCTGAATTATGTTCATTCAATCGCTTCTCTGCATTCAAGGCCATTCCCGTATACCAGGTTTGATCTTTCAAACTTTCAATCACATACACAGTAACCATAAATAAAAAAACCTTGCATTTGCAAGGTTAGTAGTACCGCGTACGGGATTCGAACCCGTATCACCACCGTGAAAGGGTGGTGTCCTAGCCCTTAGACGAACGCGGCTCGTTTTTGGGAGGGCAAAGATAGGCCTGCACCCTTTTGCTTCCAAAAATTAAATAAAAAAATCCCGCCGCTGCAGGTGCAGAAACGGGATTTTTCAATTGGTTTGCCTTTATCAGTTGCCGGCCACATCAAACTTGCGGAAAATGCTTTTCACCGCATTCTGGATCTCCCTGCCGGTAAGGTTGGCACTGTTCACTTCCCCGGTGGTCCATCCCTGCCAAACCGTTTTGTCGGTACGGGTATCGGTCATACTGATGGTGAAAGTACCTTCCCTGATATTACGCTGGTCTGTTTCATAACCCAGGAACCGGGAAGGATAATAAACGGAAACCCAGCGGCGTGTATAGGGATTCCAGATGTACCTGTTGCCTCCCTGTGAATAAACAGGACTGGATTCTTCCCTGGTGTTTCTCTCTACCGTTACATCATAACTTAACAAAACATCAGGTTTGTTTTTTACTTCCTTCCACCCGGTTTTCATCATTTCGGCATCAACCGCTTCCCTGATCCTGCGTTCTGCCAGGTCGGAGAATTTGGTTTTTGTTGAATCATCTTCACCTGTTTTTGATTCGGTCCATGCATAGTTTCTGTAACTGTTGAAATTGACCGTCTGGTCTTTTTCAACATGGGCTACACTGGCACATCCTGCCAGCATCAATCCGGCAAGGGCAGCCACACCCAGTATTCTCAGGCTTTTCATAATCGCTCCTTTTTTATAGAAGACGGGAAAAGAGAGGGAGATATTTTAAAGGAGATGTGAAAGTTGGGGGGAAGCTGTGAGCTGTGAATGCTCGTAGCTCGCAGCTCGCAGCTTCTCCTCTTACCCCAGCCCTACTTCATAATGCTGCTCGGGGATTTCAACATCTGAAAATCCTTTTTTAACAAGCCTGCTTTTAAATGGCACCTGCACATCGTATTCGCCATGAACAAGGAAAAGTTTTTTAACCTTTTGCGGATCCTGGCAGGCCAGCCATTGTGAAAGATCTTCATAATCGCCATGGGCACTCATGCTTTTGATGCCCCCAATTTCCGCATGCACTTCATGCTGAACACCAAAAATGCCCACTTCTTTCGAACCATTGAGCAGCCTGCCACCAAGTGAATTGGGTTCGCAGTATCCGGTCATTAATATACCATTACGACTGTTTTCAATATTATTACTGATATGGTGCTTTACGCGGCCTGCATCTGCCATGCCACTTGCGGAAATGATCACACAGGGCTCATTGCGGTAGTTCAGCAATTTGGATTCATCAACTGATTTTATGTAACGCAGGCCAGGAAACATAAAAGGATCTTCATCCGAATCCATTACCCGCTGGATGGTTTTATTGAAATAGCCGGGAAATTTTTTTATCACATCGGTAATGGCGGTACTCAAAGGACTATCCAGGAAATAATCAAGCTGTGGCAACCTGTTCTCCAGGCTCAACTGGTTGAATGCATATAGAATTTCCTGGGTTCTTCCCAGGCTGAATGCCGGTATGATCAGTTTTCCTTTTTGTTGAACACAGATGCGCTCTACCCATTCCAGCAAATGATCCACGGAGGTATGCACATCTTCATGCAGGCTGTTTCCATAGGTTGATTCAAGAATAATATAATCGGCCTGTGAAAATGTTTGCGGCGATTTCAGTATCACATCCCGGTACCGGCCCAGGTCTCCACTGAACGTGATCTGCTGCGTTTGATTGTTCTCCGTTATTCTTACATGCACACAGCCACTGCCAATGATATGTCCGGCATCGGTGAACATGGCCTCCACTCCTTCTATCACATCAAACCATTCTCCATACGGCCTTGAATGAAAACTCCGCATGGAAGTTTTTGCATCCTGCAAAGTATATAATGGCTGGATCAGCGGGGCGCCGCTTGCTTTACTTGATTTGTTGTGGTACTTCACATCATTCTCCTGGATCTCGGCGGAATCTTCAAGCAAAAGATCACAAAGCTCCCTTGTGGCATCAGTGCAAAAGATCTTTCCGCCAAAACCCTGCTTCACCAGACGTGGTATCAAACCTGAATGATCAATATGGGCGTGAGACAAGATCATGACATCTACTTCGGATGGTTCAAAACCAAACTCGCGGTTCAGCGAATCGGTATCTTTTCCCATTCCCTGGAACATGCCGCAATCCAGTAAAACTTTTTTGCCATTCTTTAAACTGATCAGATGCTTAGAGCCGGTTACTGTTCTTGCCGCGCCATGGAATGCTATTTTCATAATTGAATAATAAATGGTAAAATGATAATTGCAGAAAGGTACTAAAGCAGTGGTAGCAGAAAAAAAGAAAAATCTTGTTATAATAGCTACCTAAGAAAACAATTGAATGGCGGCGATCGTAATCTTCAACATATTTTCAACCATTCAGCCAGCCTTAAACGACCAGGTGATCCAAAACTCCGCAACCAGTTCATTCTTCTTATTATATCCTGAAGAAAGTGCTCTTATCGATTGTGGCTCACCGGTAGAAACGGCATCTTCAATTACCTGGCTGATCAACATGCCTTCATCACAAATAAAACTGGTAAGGGAAGTTGCTTTTTTATAGAATTTGCCTTCAACGGAAATCACAAGCATCGAAACCCTGGGTTTGCGTTTATAAACATGTGCCATAGCCAGAATACCGGTACTCATTTCCGCGGCCATGCTTAAACAGGCAAAATAGGTGGAACGAAATGGATTTTGTGTAAACCATTTGAAAGGAATGGTTACCACTACTTTTTCCCTGTTAACTTCCTTCACCCTTACGCCCGAGAAATAGGCAGCAGGCAGTTTTTGCAATAGAAAGAGCCTGAATTTAACCGGATGGCCGGCGAGGGCAAAGAAGGCATCTGAAGGGGCCTGACTGTCATTATTGTCCATAACTAAAGTTAATTGTATAATCATTTAAACACGCAGCAAATGCAGCCTGCTGATAAATGAAAAAAAAACTACATTTTTGAAACATAAATTATAAGGGATGAAAAATATCTTTTTAATGACCGCCTGTTTACTTACCATGAATGGGTTTTCACAAAAAATAAATAACCAGCTTTCATTTGAAAAAGGTAAAAAGCTGGAGATTACATTAACCGTTAACAGCCAATCGGCATCAATTGGAAATACAACAGTGGATGCTGTGATTGAAAGAGTATTTGATATTGAAGATGTGATAAACGGGAATGCTGTAATTGAACACAAGATCAAAAGGATTCAGTTCAAAATGCAAAGCATCATGGGCGCTGAAGATTTTGATTCGGAAAGAGAACAGGACAGGAAGGGTAATATGGGTAAGGCTTTTGAAAAAACACTGAAAAGCAAGTATACAATGACCATTGATGCCTACGGAAAAATACTGGATGTTAAGAAAGATGATGACAACAAAGCTGAAAATAATGCGGCCACCAACGATATGATCGCTAATATTCTCGCCCAGTCAGGTGCAGGTATCAAAGAACCCGTTGCAGGTGAAGGATCGGATTTCATGATCCTGCCGGCCGGAGAATCAGGATCAGGCGACAGCTGGACAGATTCCCTGGAAAATGGTATTGGTCATTATACCATTGAAGCCATAACCGATTCAACTATTGTCATTCAGTTGAATGAAGAGATCCAGGTAAACCAGAAACAGGAGATGATGGGTAATGAGATCAATATTATAACAGTTGAAAAATCAACAGGTACCATTCTACTGGACAGAAAAACAAAATTGCTCAAAGAAAAAAACACGCTCAAGTCCATCGCCGAAAAATATGGCGTATCCGATATGCAAATTCACCGCATTAAAACCAAAGAGAATTGGGCGCATGTAAAAATATAACCATGCTTACTCCGTTTGAGCAAATCTTTTATCGGCTATAAATGCGGAGTCGGTGAGTGTTTGTAAAAAAGCCAGCAGAT
>CBIHLW010000286.1:0-4354 GCA_966210755.1 uncultured bacterium | reverse complement strand
GACATAGCATTTTTTATTCTGTTTGCTCTTTTAGGCGCCCTTATCTGGTACGGTATCTATTACATCATGCTATCAAGAGCCTAAATACTTCATTATGATTATTGACAAATTTGAAAAACGGGTGATCATCATCACCGGGTGTTTAATGTCCTTATTCATTTTTTCCATGTTGTATGGAAGAAGTAAATACAACGACCTGCCTGAATGCCTGCCTTATGATAAAGCATACACAGAGCCAAAGGTGACACAACTGGATGAAAAGACCTACCAGGTTTTTGCGGTGGCATCCATGTGGCAATTCCAGCCTTCGCAGATCTATATTCCAGCTGGCAGCGAAGTAGATTTTTTTCTTACTTCAAAAGATGTGGTGCATGGTTTCAATATCGCAGAAAAAAATGTGAACCTGATGGCGATCTATGGAAACATCAATAAATCAACTGTAAAGTTTGACAAACCCGGTGTGTACAAGATCACCTGTCACGAATATTGCGGAGTAGGCCATCAGAATATGCAGGCTGAAGTGATCGTAAATCATCCACCTGCAAAAAAATAATACACATACAATAACAGGATATTTATGCAATTATCAAAATCGCTAAAGAGGTTGATCTATTGGGAGCTGGGCATTCCACTGGCTCTTTTATCCATTGGCATTTACCATGGACTGATGCAGGTGATTTACAGGGCCGGCGTGCTGAATGACGCTTCATTTGCCAAACTGGATTATTATCAGGGACTCACCTTACATGGTGTGATCAATGCAGTGGTATTGACCTCTTTTTTTGCAGTAGCTTTTGGACATGCCATCATGGCTTTCTTCCTTAAAAAAGAACCCAACAAAAAAATTGGATGGATCAGTTTCTGGATGATGACCATTGGAACAGCTTTAGCTGCATGGGCCATGCTTGCAGGGAAAGCTTCAGTGCTGTATACGTTCTATCCTCCGCTAAAAGGTCATCCCCTGTTTTATCTTGGCGCGGCCCTCCTGCTTATTGGTTCCTGGGTTCCCTTGTTTAACTGGGCTGGCATGTATGTGCAATGGAAGAAAGAAAATCCAAATACAAAAACACCACTGCCCGTTCTTGGCAACCTGGTGAACTTCACTATCTGGTTTGTATGTACCCTGGCCGTTGCATATGAAGTATTGGTTTTATTGCTGCCATGGGCCATGGGCTGGAAACCCACAGTGAATGTAACATTAGCCCGTACCCTTTTCTGGTTCTTTGGACATGCATTGGTTTATTTCTGGCTCCTGCCTGCTTACATTATGTTTTACAGTTTCCTTCCCAAACTGGCCGGCGGAAAATTATTTTCTGACACGGCAGGACGCATTGCTTTATTTGGATTCCTTTTACTGTCGGTTCCCATAGGCGTCCATCACCAGTTTGCCGATCCTTCTATTACCAAAGGAGTAAAGTTCTTTCAAAGCTTTCTTACGGCTGCCGTTGCTATTCCAAGTTTCATAACTGCTTTCACCATTGCTGCCTCCCTGGAATACGCCGGAAGAAAAAGAGGAGCAAAATCATTGCTCGGATTTTTCAGCCGCCTGCATTACTTCGATCCTAAAAATTTTTTATTGGCCTATCTGATTTGCGGCCTGATCATTTTCATTTTCGGAGGACTTACCGGCATAGTAAACTCGTCAAGTGTTTTGAACAATGTAATACATAACACTTCCTGGCTGCCCGGACATTTTCATATGACCGTTGCCGGACCTGTTTTTCTGGGCATTATTGGAATGAGCCTGTATATGTACACAAAGATGTCCGGCAAAAAGATCATCATGCCCGGTGTGGTGGTGATCATTCCTTACTTATGGACTATCGGGATCCTGATCTTCAGCACCGGACTTTCATGGGGTGGCTTACTGGGTGAACCAAGAAGAACTAACCTGGGCATGACCTATCTGAATCCCAAACATGAATTGTTCACACCTGAATGGGTTCCAACAACCCTGCTCGGTTTAACCGGCGGCATCATCATGTTCCTTGCCGGCATGTTGTTCCTGGTGGTATTTTTTGGTACCATGTTCAGGAAGCAAAGCGAGGAAGCCCGGCTCGAATTCCCGGTTAGTGAAACACTTCATAATGAAAAGCGGATACCGCTGTTTGATTCCTTCAGGCCATGGCTGGTTACTATGGCTGTCATACTGGTGATCTCATATGTTCCCGCATTTCTGGATGCAACAAAAAATCCAGGTCCGGGTGCGCCACGATTTACACCCGACAACCCGGTACCTGTTGAGAATAAGATCAGGATCGTAAATGAACAGGGCAATGAACAATAGCCGGTGGACAATAGCTTATGGCCGATGGTGTAAAGGGTATGGCGTATGGCTTTTTGTGGTTGCGGTTATGATAGTTCCTTTCACCGCGTTTGGAATAGTAAAATGGTATGAACAAAATTTTACGCAGCTACCTGTGCTGGGTCCACCCAAACATACCATTGCAGATTTCAATATGAAGAACCAGTACGGTGCCACCATTTCTTCCATTGCCTGGGGAAACAAAATTGTTATAGCTGATTTCTTTTTCACCCATTGTCCGGTTGTATGTCCGAAAATGACAAGAAGCCTCAAAAAAGTTCAGCAACAATTTGCCGGAGAAAAAGAATTACTGATCACATCTTTTACAGTTGATCCATTGCGGGATAGTATTGCACAGCTCAGCTCTTATGCCATAAAAATGGACATAAGGGACAACTGGCTTTTATTAACGGGTGAAAAAAAGGAGATCTATAAACTGGCCCGTAAAAGTTTCCTGGTTGTAGCTACAGATGGTGATGGAGGACCGGATGATTTTATCCATAGCGAGCTATTGGTTTTACTGGATAAGCAGAAAAGGATCAGGGGATATTATAACGGAACCGATGGTGAAGATGTAGACAAGCTTATACTGGATGTGCGAAGGTTGCAAAGAGAATACTGATCATGATTAAAATCATATTAAGGACTGTTCCAGATAAGGAAATCACCCTCCAATAATTTACAGCTTTGCTTAGCAAACAACCCAGGTGAAACATGAAAATACAATTGACTCTTATATCCATAAGCATACTTCTTACCTCTGTATTATGGGCAGCACCTCCTGTTGAAGAAGGAAAAACAATTTTTACTTCCAGGTGCGCAAGTTGCCATAATGTAAATAAGATCCTTACCGGGCCGGCACTGGCAGGTGTGCATGACCGCAGGTCAATGGACTGGATCATTTCATTTGTGAAGTCTTCCCAAACGATGGTGAAATCAGGAGATAAGGATGCTGTAGCATTATTTGAACAATTCAACAAGATACCAATGCCCGACCATTCGGATCTGTCCGATGAAAACATAAAAAGCATTGTAGAATTCATAAAGGCCGAAGGAAAAACCGCCGCAACGGAAACCGTTCCCTTTGCAAGACCATCTAAAATCAGACCTGCCTATGTACCGCTAACCACTACAGACTATATGTATTTCATAGCATTGCTGGGGGCTATCCTGTTACTGATAGGAAGCTTATTATTCGCAGTCAGGGTAAGTGAATATAAACGCAATCATAGCAGTTCATAATCTTTGGTTTTCGTTTTCGTTTCAAAAATGCCCTGCTTTTGCAGGGTGTTTTTTTGTATTAAACCAAAGCAAAGAAGAAAAGGAAGTGAACATTCCTGGATCACAATTCAGAATGATGATCATTATCATCAGGTGCATTGAGTTTTATTAGAAAGAAACATCAACTGCAGGATTAGATTTGTGTGATAGAACAATATCTCATGTTTCTATTTTCATATTAAGGGTGTAACCGGGTTTGTCAAAATCCGGTTTTTTTTCTACAAATATTACTTTTCTCGTAGTGATCGTTAATGAACGAAGCCCTGCATCTGCAGGGTTTCCTTTTTTAAGAGGCGGAGGAATTCAAAATTCAAAAGCATGCCCTTATGAAGAAAGGGTCAAAAGTTAAAATAATTGCCAGTCACGGGAAGCCGAAACAAATTTTTAATGCTGCGGCCTGTTTTGCTATTTTTGTTATGAATGAGAACATGGATCGTACTTTTTTTTATGATGATCAGTGTGGCGGGCTTCATTCCCTGCTTCCAGGCTGACGATTGTTGTACCGAAGGCGCGGGTCAGCATCAAAACAAAGATGAAGAAGGAGCCTGTTCTCCATTTATGACTTGTGGCAACTGTTCCGGTTTTACGGACACGGCCAGTAATTTTGACCTGGCCTTTATTCCCGGGATCCTACAGATCCATCATCCCGGAAATTTTTCATTCATTTTCTCCAATTACAAAGCTTCATTATTGCAACCTCCGGGAACAGGTCTTAGCTAATTAAGACGAACTGGTTTTTATCAATCAAAATATTTATGAAGCATATAT
>CBIHLW010000285.1:0-4360 GCA_966210755.1 uncultured bacterium | reverse complement strand
ATCAAACAAAATGGTGATGCCGATACGCTTATAACCAATCTTACCGTAGCGCAACAGGATGTTGATGTTTCTTCTATTGATGCAGCTGTTTATCCTTATGTGCAATTAAGAATGCGCAATTCCGACAGCACCAACAATACACCTTATCAATTGGATTACTGGAGGCTTACCTATGTGCCGGTTCCGGAAGGTTCTGTTGCAGCCAATTCCTATTTCAGTATGAAAGATACGGTTGATGTAGCCGAGCCCATTGAATTTAAAATGGCTTTTAAGAATGTAAGTGAAACATCATTTTCAGATAGCATCCTTGTTAAAATGGTAGTAACTGACCGTAATAATATTCAACACGTACTTTCACCGGTAAGGTATAAACCGCTTGGGGTAAATGATACCATTCACATTACCTATCCAATTGATACAAGACAAATGGTGGGCGCCAATACTTTATATGTTGAGGTGAACCCAAACAATGATCAGCCGGAACAGTACCATTTCAATAATTTTGTTTTCAGACCTTTTTATGTAAGAGGAGATACGCTCAATCCCCTGCTGGATGTAACTTTCGACAATGTTCACATCCTGAACAGGGATATAGTTTCATCAAGACCAAACATCCAGATAAAACTTAAGGATGAAGCAAAATGGTTTTTGCTGAACGACCCTTCAAGACTGGAAATAGAGGTTCGCCAGATCTCAACAGGTAATTTGCGCAGCTATGATTTTACAGGTGATACACTTTCATTTGTGCCGGCGCAACAGACTCCGAATAATGAGAATACAGCAACCGCTATTTTTAAACCATACTTTGAAGAAGACGGGGAATACGAATTGATTGTAAGAGGCAAGGATATGAGTGAAAATGAAGCAGGAAAACTCGAATACCGGGTGACCTTTCAGGTGATCAACAAACCGATGATCTCCAATATGCTTAATTATCCTAATCCATTTACCACCTCTACTGCATTTGTATTTACAATAACAGGCAGCGAGGTTCCTCAAAACATCAGGATACAAATCCTTACTATAACAGGTAAGGTGGTCAGGGAAATTACAAAAGATGAATTGGGGCCACTGCATATCGGAAGGAACATCACCGAATACAAATGGGACGGTACCGACCAGTATGGACAAAAACTTGCCAATGGTGTTTACCTGTACAGGGTCATTACGAATCTGAATGGAAAATCGCTTGATAAGTATACATCCGAGGCCGATAATACCGATAAGTATTTTAATAAAGGTTATGGTAAAATGTATCTGATGCGGTAATAAAAAATTTGACGGTACCTAACAAAGTCCCGGTTAATTCGGGACTTTTGTTTTTTTACATATCAGATGACATTGAAGCAATCAACAATGACCTGGATAAGAAAGCTTGGTCTGATGCAGGCTTTTGACAGGTTTTATTTTTTTTGGAACAGGATCAGGTTCTCCGGCCGGAATAAAAAATTTTTGAAAGAGAACCCGGACATTCAGCTTCCGCCTGATTATATGCTTTATGAAGCATTCCGGCTCAACTATCAAAGTTATTTTGAAGATGGAAGGGATACGGCACACTGGATAGTGGAATTGTTTTCAGAATTCACCATGGTAACTGGAAAAGATATCCTGGAATGGGGCTGCGGACCTGCAAGGATCATAAGACACCTGCCTTCCATTATTTCAGGAGGTCATATATATGGTTCAGATTATAATGTCGAAACTATTGAATGGTGCAGGGAGCATATCTCTGATGTGGAATTTTCAATAAATGGACTTAACCCGCCACTGGATTATACCCCGGATAAATTTGATCTTATTTACGCACTTTCAGTATTTACCCATCTGTCCGCCGAAAGTCATTTCAAATGGCTGGATGAGATCAGGAGGGTGATGCGGAACCAGGGAATTTTTGTATTTACAACACAGGGCGATGCATTTGAATTCAAGCTCACCCCAACGGAAAAGAAAACATATGGTTCCGGCCATCTGGTGGAAAGATCAAATGTAAAAGAAGGACACCGCTCCTATAGTGCATTTCAGCCTTTGGGTTTTATGGAAAAGATGTTAGGAGATGAATGGAAAGTATTGAAATTTATTCCCGGCTCGATGCAACAATGGGGACCTGAACAGGATACCTGGATCATTCAAAAGCGCTGATGTTTCGGTTTCTGATAAAGTATATGGACACAGATAATAAAATGATGAATAAAGAAACCAGGCTCACATAAAAATATGTCCTGATATCATTTGATTTATATTCCAGCTCAACCTTATGTCTACCCGCAGGCAGTGAAAATCCTAAAAAAGAAACATTACAAATGACTGGTGGTTGTTCAACGCCATCAACTTTTAACTGCCAGCGGGGATAATAGTTTTGAAACAGGCAATAATATCCCGGTTCAGCCGATTCAATGATCATGCTGAATTGCAAAGGTGTGAATTCTTTTAGAATGGCAGAATAAGATGCGTCATTTGAATAGGCACTGTCCGGCAGATGGTCCAGAAACAAAACTTTTTTTCCATTCATGTTCGCCCTGGCCGTATCTGTTATATTAAGTATGATGTCTGCCTTGTATAATAATGGATAGTGGATCATGTGGTTTCTTAGTTGATCATTGTACCAGAATTCGTTTTGGTAATTGAGATTGCTTGGAGTGATCCTGTAATCCACCCTTCCAATTTTTTTATTATACAGATTAGATACGCCGATCTCTTTGAAATAGGCCATGCCATTTTTACTGTTTTCATAAACCGTGGCATTAAGGTCAGGTGCCGGATAACCCCCGGTCTGTATCTCATCCAGAATATGCTGAATGAACAGGGCACTGTCCTTTTTAACTACCGGGAAAGGCTGGTAAAGAAAGATGATGAGGACCGAGTTCACCATGGAAAGCACAACCAGCTTTTTTAATTGAAATTTTTTTACTGCGAGAAAATACAGGGCAATTAGAAAAGGGATCTGGATGATAATATTCAGGAAAAGAAGGTCGTGGAAATTAAGCCTGTCCAATAATGATTTATAACCTCCATCACCGGAAAAACTGGCAAGGATACCATTACTTCCGGTAATTGACCAAACAAGTAATATGAGCATGGATCCTGAAATAATATACCATGATGACCTGATATGCTTCTGAATTGAAGGCTGATCCGTCATCTGTTTTAGTGTGAACCCGGCTACTAAACAGGCAAAGAAAATGGAGAACAATCGTGCATTGGATGGATGACGGAAACTATCCATCAATGGAAATATATAATAGCTCAGGATGCGTATGCCACCCAATTCTCCAAAACTGAAAAGCAAAGAAATTATGAACGCGATCTTCAAAAAAGTGTAGAGACCTTTTTTGTTTCTGATAAAAAAAGAACTTATGAAAAAGGCAAAAGGCATCAGGCCGACATAGGAATTTCTGGTGAGCGGGTCTGTGATGGCTGCAAAGGAAGCTTTAAATACGGGCAAGGGTGTAATATAGGAGATCAGCAAAATGGGGTGCAGCGGGTTACTCATGGCCTGTTCATAGGTTGCGCCACTACCTCTTTGCGAAAGTTGTAGAAATTCAGCATAAGAAATGATGGCCGGCAGGGTAAGCAGGCAGAACCCTATGATCAACAGTAAATGCAACATCAGCAGGTTCAAAAATTTTTTCCGGTTCTCTTTTCTGAATAAATGCCAAACAAAAACAAAGAACAATAAGTATGCGGTAAGAATGAAATCTGCTGGGTAGGCAGTTGCAAAAAGAAGGTAGAGGAACAAAGCGCAGATAACTGCGTTAGGCCAGGTTCTTTCCATAAGCATCCGGTAATAAAAAAGAAATACAAACGGAAGAAAGGAAGCCGCAGAGATCCAGTTTAAAAACTGTGTGGAGTCTACATTATACCCACACAGCATAAATGAAGCTCCGATTAAAAGGGCCACACGCCGGTTACTGGTAAAATGATGAACCAGGAAATACATTCCCATGCCACTGGTATAGATGTAAAATATAGTTTCCAGTTGGAGTGTTCTCAATGTATATGGGCCGGATAAGGAGAGTAATTGTACAAAAGGATTCCATACGCCCGACTGCATATCTCCATGTAGTGGGTATCCAAGATTTAAATAGGGTGTCCATAAGGGCCAGTAACCATGGCTTATCTGTTCGCTGATGAGATGGCGTACAGGTAAAAAATAATTCAGTGCGTCGTTCTTTAAACTGTACAAATGAAAAGTGAGTGGCCAGTAGGCCAAAAGACAACAAACCAGCAGGATTAGCAAATGCTGAATGGTTTTTAAATATGATTGTTGCTGGGGAAGGATCACCTTTAGTAATGATTAAATAATGAAAACAGATCTTTTGCCACGGAAGGAAAGGACCATATGCCTATTCTGGAATTACGA
>CBIHLW010000284.1:0-4377 GCA_966210755.1 uncultured bacterium | reverse complement strand
GTTAAAACCCACTTCAGTTTTTCAATATTTAAATGTGTGAGTATCTCCTCAAACACTTCAGTTGAGATGATAATGCCTCCAATCAATTCGCCGGCGTATGCATTCTTTTGCTTCAGATACCCAAATTTTTTTATGTCTTTTTTCCCTTCCAGATATTTTTCCAGTTTTGGCACCTGTGTTCCGGCATATCCATCACCCAATAATTTTTTGAGAATGATGCTGAGCACCTGTGGCATCTTTGGCCCTGGCTGAAATGAAGATTCTGGAGGAAGAACAAAAACCGCTTCTCCCAGGGTAAATCTCAGGCTGGCTGTAGGGATAAACTGATTATATAGCGGATCAACCTGTTTACTTTCCTCTTTAACCGGTTTTTCCTCATCATCCTTTTGAACCATATTTCCAATGTTCGGTTGCCGAACCACAGGATGTAACCCAGGTGCATGCCATTGTAGCTCATTTGATGTACGATGATCAGTTTTATTTTGATTGACATTGATATCATTTTCATTGGTGAATGCATCCGCATGCAAATGATCATTTAATTGAATTGCATTATTGTTATTATAAAGCCCCGCATCGCTAAAAGCGCTTCCCTTCTGAACATATTGAATTGAAGTATGAGCAGGATCCATTACACCAGCTTCATGAGGTTTCCGGCGGATAGTTTTATCCTCTTCTTCCTGTTCGCAAGCTTCACATTTTTGAATTTGCCTGGGGCTGTTGAAGAAACGGGTTTGTTTACTATTATTATTGTTAAATGGCGGTTTCAAATTATTATTCCGGAACTGTCCGCCTATATCCTCTGAGCCGGGTTCAAAAGAATTAGTTGAGGGCGTATCACGAACCGGATCCGTTTGAATATGATTAGAAAAAAATGGATCGGCTTTCTCGCTTCCACCAAAAAACTCACCTTCCGCTGATGAACGCTGGAGGTGATCATTCTTAGAACTTGTGGATGGTATGAACCAAAAATCACTCATGCTATTTATTACTGGTTACCTGAACAAATTTTTTTGTTGCAGGTTATACAAATCAAAATGATCATATGCAGCTGCCAGTTTTTTTAGGTGCTCAGCATTACGCAGATCAAGATTTTCTTTCTGAACAATGATCAGGTATCCGCCGTTCTTTTGTTTTTCTACAACTTCGCAAGGGGCGGTCCTGATTTTTTCTTCCCCTACATGCTCAACCATATAAGGATTCCAGTAATTAAACCAGTATATGGCTTCCGGTATCTCCAGCCGGTTGAACTGATGCGGAGGGAATACATTAGAGATTTTTTCTGCTATCAAAGGAGGAGTGGCTTTTACTATATCGGGAACGGGTATGTATTTCCATTCATCTTCAGGTACCTGGAGTTTAATATTCCTGTTCACATAGCCAAAGCTGACAAGCTGTTCAAGGTCGGCGTCATGAATAAAACCTGCATAAGCCTGATAACTATTGATAACTGCAATGAAAAATTCTTTACAGTCAAAAAAACTGAAATATCCTCCGGGCGTCAATAAAGGTTTCTTAACATTGAAAGAAAATTCGATCCCTGCTATATCTGTATATGGATCGCGATCCAAAGGACCCAGTACAAAAAAAGGCTCTTTATCATCTGTGGTCAGCATGAATACCTGGCCCATTTCCCCGACGTTGAACCTATTCATTGCCGCCCATGCTTTTAATATTTCAGCATGGGATGAATAAGTTTCATACTGAATGCCATTGAATATATATTTCAACCTGGTTTCCTTACTGAATGCATTACATGTATCAACCACTTTCAAAAAGCGGTTCTTATTTCCCGGATCACTATCGCGGATCAACTGCATACTCCTGGTGAAAACTGTCATTTATTTTTTATTTATGGTACATGTAATACAGGTGGTGCTCCATGCCAGCGGCTATTCAAAAAGGCAGCAACCGGTCCTTGCTGCATATACCATGTGTAGCTATATCCGCAACGCGCGGCTATGGCCATACAACGCCATCTTTGCTCGTTGAACCTGAACATAATGGCACGGAATAAAGCAGGATTGGAACGTTGAATGAAAGGCATATAACGATATCCGGTTTTTCCTTCAATTAGTCGCCGGGGCATTTTTCTTGCATCATAATTACATGGAACAGGAACGCCGAAAACGGTTCCTGTTAACCTGTAGTCGCGTGTGGTTCCGGTAACACGTCTTACATATCTGTCATGTGGAAGAAAACCACCCAGCCTGGAAACATAACGCCCTTTACATTTTGGCTTTGGAAGATTACACTTAATTGAACCCGGGCGGCAGTGCCTGCCAAAGGTTTTGAAAAGCTTCGCCAGTCTGTCTATTACCCGTCTTGCTAATCTTGCCACACGCTGAAGCAGGGGCGTTAAGAATTTGATTATGCTGTTGATTATTTTCTTTATTGTTTTCAAAACACGGCCAAGCAATCTTAATATCCGGAATATCTGCCGGCCCAGAATCGCCATACTTTTACTAATGGCACGCAATGCCAGTTTAGAAGCTGTAATAGCTGTTCCGCCTCCTACTGTAAAATAGGCTAACACTGCTTCAAAAATTATCTGTCCTGCAATCCTTCCAACTACTTCACCTAACGCAGATAAGGGCAAGGCGGCATAACGGATCATTCCGTCTGCCATGGCTTTACCGGCTTTTTCTGCAGCCTGTACACCAGCAGCATATATTTTATCAAGAATGGCAGAAATTCTGTGCGGGTTGCGTATCATATCCATGATCTCAGACATGGCATTATTCAAAACCTCACCCGCTGAAGCCATCATTTCTTCAATACTATTTTTTATCAGCATCACTTCGTATGGAAGCTGACTGAGGAAATTTTGTACTGTCTTTAAGAAGTTAAGTATTTTGGGAACTATACATATGATATCAATTACCAGCTGCACAATTCCCAATAATCCATCAATGAAAAATCCCATCAAAATGCCTTTCATCACTCCAAGCATATATCGTACATCACCCCTTAGTATAAGTCTTGCGAACTTCTCAAACATCCTCAATTTCTGAATATCAGGCATAATCCTGATGCGTTTGAAAAATCCCAACATCGCCGCACTGAGTAGTCCGCCACCCATATCAGAATACCTGCCTAATATGCTGCCCATGTAAGCTCCGGTAATAGCCCTGTCTAAAACAAAATTGATAATCCTGATTCTGAAGCTCACTGGCAATGATCTCCAAATACGGTAGGCGCTGGTGCCTGCTACCCGTAATAAAAACATATGAGGACCGGTTATTGAACTGGTAGCAACAATTTCAAACAGGTCACGATATATACTTTCATCTTCTTCTTCAGGAATAGGCCCCGCGGGTGCTTCAGGAAATTCAGGAATGATGTTGGGACATTCTGATCCACCACCACCTTCTGCGGGGGTACCATCAGGAACAGATTCGCTTTCGTTTTCATCTGCAGGTCCGGGATCCTCCTGTTCTTCCTGTTCCTGCGCTTCTTCAGGCTCTGAAGTTTCACTGTCTTCTTCCACACCCGGAGAAGGTGCAGGAGATGCACCACCCTCTTCCTGAACATCTTCAGATTCTAGATCTGAAGTTCCCCCGTAATCATCATTCTGCATATCCTTCCTGACACTTTGCTCGATCTCAGAGGGTGTCATATCAGCCGCTTCACCATTTTCTGACGCTGGGGATTCATCAGAAACAGACGACCGGTTAACTATGCCTGCGGGAGCACTGCCCTGCTGAACAACATGCGTTAATTCGTGAGCAAGCAAACGCTGACCTGAGGAACTGCCGGTGTCAAATTTTCCATTATTAAAATAAATATCGCTTCCATGGGTAAATGCATGGGCATGCAGGTCTTTACTCATTTGAACCGCATTGCTATCCGTGTGGATCCTGACATTACTGAAGTCTGCGCTAAAACCATGCTCCATTCCTGATCTGGCAGCTTCAGGTAAAGACTGTCCGTTACCTTTAGAATTGTTCAACTGTTGTTCAATGGAAGCAGAAGCAGCATGCTCTTCTGATTTCAATTGTACATGACCGTTATTATTTTCTTCTTTACTTTGAACTATTGTTTCAGTTCCCCCACCAAAAGCTGTAAAAAATCCGGAAAATTTTGACCGTGGCCGGGAGTTTTCAACAACCTCACTTTGCAGACCACTATTACCATCAATTGTGTGAATGGTGTCGCCATCAATTCTGTGAACGATACAATGATGCTGGTAGGGCTTGTCAATATATCCAATATCGCCTGGCTGAGGACTATCCGTTGTTGTTAATGTACCAAAAGCCGAAACGCCTTTGCCCATTTGCCAGTTGCCAATATCCCTGCCGGCTTTTTTATGAGCCCACACACTGAAAATGCCGCACCAGGAAGGCATAGCGGCACCATGCGTTTCAATTATACTAT
>CBIHLW010000283.1:0-4400 GCA_966210755.1 uncultured bacterium | reverse complement strand
AATATGTAAAAAGGCCTTACCCCGCCATAGAAGACCTTGAAGAGATCAAAAAAAGAACTACAACCGCTTCCCATGCTGCTTTTGTGATCAATCAATCGGGCAGCATTGACGTGCGCGACAATACACTTTCTAATATTATCCTGTACGGAATGACCCAGGAATTTCCTTACATCCAGCCATTGGAAGTTCAATATGGAAGATTCATGACCGATATGGAATTTGGCCTGGGCAGTAATGTCTGCGTGATCGGTTTTGAGATCGCTGAAAAATTATTTGGAAGTGCTGAACTGGCAACCGGCAAACAGGCTACCATCAAAGGCAAAAAGGTAAATGTAATAGGGGTGATACGAAAACAGGGAAGCACTTTGATCGGCGGCTGGCAGTTTGATAAAAGTGTGGTGATGACCTACCGCTTTGCAAGGACCATCATGGATGAAAAAAGATCTGAGCCCATCATCATGGTAAAGGGTAAGGATCATCTTGGAAGCAAGGTGGTGAAAGATGAGCTGAAATTAATAATGCGTTCCATTCACAAACTGAAACCTGTTGAAGAAGATGATTTTGCCCTGAATGATGTAAATGATTTCAGTGATGCACTTAGCGATGCCTTTGTAAGTGTAAATAAAGGTGGATGGGCCATTGGTGCACTTTCGTTTATTGTTGGCATATTTGGCGTGGCCAACATCATGTTCGTAACCGTAAAAGAAAGAACCTCACAGATTGGTTTGAAAAAAGCGCTGGGTGCAAAGAAATCCGTTATTCTTACAGAATTTTTAATGGAGTCGGCCTTCCTTTGTATTATCGGTGGACTGATTGGATTACTGCTTGTTTATTTAATGACCAAAATTGCAACTGCCCTTTTTGATTTTCCCTTTTTTCTATCCCCATTCATTATTTTGATCGCGCTGCTCATTTGCATTGTGGCCGGCATTCTTGCGGGTATCATTCCTGCTACAAAGGCCGCTAATATGGATCCGGTGGTAGCCATCAGGAGTTAGTACCCCTGTCCCCCTGAAGGAGGAACTTAGTTCAATTAAACATTATGATTATGGAAATCATTAAAGTATTTAGATGATTTTTGCACGGAATGAATGATATAAAAAATAAAGAATACGGTGAACATGATGTGTTACTTCTGGCGATAGAATCTTCCTGCGATGAAACATCTGCTTCCGTGTGCAGGAACGGGAAGATCTTATCCAACTTTATTGCCAACCAGACGGTTCACGAAAAATATGGTGGCGTGGTGCCGGAACTGGCAAGCCGTGCGCATATGCAAAACATAGTACCGGTAATTGATATGGCCATCAAACAGGCAGGATGTGAATTGAAAGCACTGGACGCGATTGCGTTTACCCAGGCGCCCGGTTTAATCGGCTCCCTGCTGGTGGGCAGCCAGTTTGCCAAATCGCTGGCCCTGGCATTGAACAAACCGCTGGTACCTGTTCATCATATGCAGGCGCATGTACTGGCCAATCTTATTGCCGAACAAAAACCATCATTCCCTTTCCTCTGCCTTACCGTAAGCGGAGGACATACGCAGATCGTGCTGACCCATTCACCCACCCGTATGGAGGTTATCGGGGAAACACTTGATGATGCTGCAGGAGAAGCCTTTGATAAGACCGCCAAAATCTTAGGACTTCCCTATCCCGGCGGTCCCCTCATAGATAAATATGCAAAACAGGGTGATCCCAAAAAATTCACATTTGCCGAACCACAGATAGCAGGTCTTAATTTCAGTTTCAGCGGATTGAAAACTTCAGTGCTTTACTTCCTGCAAAAACAAACTGCTGCAGATGCTGATTTCATTCAAAAGAATTTGAACGATATCTGTGCTTCGGTACAATTCCGCATTGTATCCATTCTTTTAAAGAAATTTAAAAAAGCAGCCCTGCAAACCGGCATCACCCATCTTTGTCTGGCAGGCGGTGTGTCTGCCAACAGCGAATTGCGTAAATCATTTCTTACCATGTGTGCGCAAAATAACTGGAAGGGCTTCATTCCAGATTTTGAATATTGCACAGACAATGCTGCCATGATCGCCATCACTGCTTATTATAAATTCCTGGAGGGTGATGTGGCGGGAATGGAAGTGAGTGCGAAGGCAAGATAGCCGGTAGTCATTGGCCAATGGCTGTTGGCCACTGGCCGGCCACCGTTCAAACAATTATTAAAGAGCCCTTAGCGGATACCGCACCATAGAAAGCATGCCTAACGCTTATTTTAAATTCAAAGAGTTTACCGTTTACCAGGACAGGTCTGCCATGAAGGTAACCACCGATTCATGCCTGTTTGGTGCATGGATTGCACAGGACCTTAGTGAAAGCAAAGAAAAGTTCACCATGCTGGATATTGGTGCAGGAACCGGATTGCTATCACTGATGGTGGCACAAAAAAACAATGCATGGATCGATGCAGTTGAAATAGATAAAGAGGCAGCTGTACAGGCTGCGGAGAATATAGCATCATCACCTTGGCCTGAAAGGATCAGGGTGATCCATGAAAATATCATTGATCACAAAACTGCCGGGCTCTATAATGTTATCATCAGCAATCCTCCGTTTTACGAAAATGAACTGGCCTCTCCCAATAAAGAAACGAACAAAGCACACCACAGCACTGAGCTTAGCCTGCGGCAGCTGTTTGAGGTTTTTTATAACAACCTGGATGAACAGGGTGTGTTTTATATTTTACTGCCTTTCAAAAGAGAAAAAGAAGCCGAAGCATTGTTGGAGGAATTTCATTTTCATGTATCCAAAAAGATCATGGTATCCCCGTCTCCGGTTCATCAGCCTTCCAGGATAATGATACGGGGAAGTAAGAACAATTCATCAACATTGGAAGTGTCCGGTTTAATAATAAAGGATGATGAGCAACAATACAGTTCCGCGTTCACTGAATTATTGAAAGATTATTACCTCTATCTCTAAACGCCTGCGTAATCACTCAGGTAATCAAATTTGGGTGTGAGCGCTCCCTGTTTTACAATGGTGGCTCCCTCTATGATCTGCGAACTGTTGCCCAGCAGGTCGGGTAGGATGAATTTGGTGAGTTGTTCACCAAAATATTTGGAAGCATCTCTTGGCAGTTCATTGGGAAGATTACCGACTGCTATGATATCAATTGCATTTTCCAGGAATGGTTTTGTTTTTTCCAGCGTCACCCGGTCAACCCCATACACAGGATCTTCAATGGTCTGGTCGCCCAGGTTAATGGGAACCGAACCATTGTAATCATCTGTGATATCTGAGATCACACTGATCCTGAAACCCGGATCCTTTACTTCTTCTTTTGTAAATAACCGGGGTACATCAAGATCCCAGAATACGCCATTCATCAGAATGTCTGTTTGCGGAATGTATTGTGGAAACAGCGACCTGTATTCTTTCGGGTGCAGGTGAAAATGTTCCCGGCTGTATTTTCCTGTTTCCCTGTGTGCATAAAGATCCGCGCCCTTCAGTTGCAGATATACAGGATAAGAAAAACTTCTTGAGAGATAATCTTCTTTTTCCACTTCAATGATCCCCATGAGGTTCATCACTTCCAGTATGCCATGCGCTACACGTCCTGAGCCGGTGATGGCGATCCTGATATTGGGCACCTTTAATCCGAAGTAAGAATGGATCAGTTCTTTAAAATCCTTTTGTTTGTATACCCTTTCCAGGTCAAATGCACCTGATCTTTTACCATAGACCATCATTCCATTGTGCGCTCCTACTATGCCGGCAAAAAATCCAAAGCCAATGATACGCTGGCCATCTTCATGCTCCATGCATTCATAGTCAATGAGGGTTATTTTTTTCCGGATGATGGTTTGCAGGAGGTGCTGGTTATAAGGCTGCTTTTTCCGGGTATGCGAAAAGAACAGGTAGGTCTTGCCCGGCATGAGATCATCTGCCACCGCTTCTTTGATACCCAGGAGTATATCACAAGCTGAAAGGTCTTCCTTAACCTCAATGCCTGCTCTTTCATATTCCAGGTCTGAAAAGCACCTGTGTGGTGCATGTTGAGCAATGATCTGTAAGCCGCTGTGTTCTTTCCCCAGCCATTTACACTGCGCCGGTGTGAGCGCCACCCTGTTGTCTGACGGAACTTTTCCTTCCCTGAGCAATCCTATTTTTATCATCTTGAACGTAGGTATTTAAATGAAGCCTTATCAGTTTTAAAAAAGCTAAACTAATAAGAATAAAATTTAAGACCGCCTGGCCGGTTGCGGTGGTGGTCAGGAAAGGCACCGGGCGCCTTATTAATGCGTAGCCTTTATAAAAATATTTGAAATGACAGCACGATCTGTTTCAACAGAATGTTGTAACATTGCAGCCCCAAATGAAGTGCGGGGAAAGAGAAGCGTGCAGGTCTCACTCCCCTCTTCAAATGCCCGGGTGGCGGAATTGGTA
>CBIHLW010000282.1:0-4404 GCA_966210755.1 uncultured bacterium | reverse complement strand
ACCGATGCTTCAGGCCTCCCTCTGCATGGGGCTTCCATTAAAGTAAAAGGTACTTCTACCGGTACCACCACCAATGACATGGGGGAATTTCTATTAAAAGGCGTATCTGAAAACGCTACGCTTGAAATATCCTTTGTTGGTTATAAAACTGTTACAGTACCTGTGAACAACAATACGTTTCTTTCCATAAAACTGAATGTTGAGGAAAACAGGCTTGATGAAACCGTGTTCATTGCATATGGTAAAACTTCAAAAAGACTGAATACAGGATCTGTTGCTACCGTGAACAGTACTACAATTTCCAATCAACCGGTTTCCAATCCTGTTGCTGCGCTACAGGGCAGGGTATCCGGATTAATGATCTCTTCATCAAGCGGCTTACCTGGAGCGGACCTGCAGGTGAGAGTGAGAGGTGAGAATTCAATGAAACAGGGGAATGATCCCCTCTATATCATTGATGGCGTTCCGTTCTTTTCTGCGGCACTGAACCTGTTCCAGGGGGCCAATGGATCACAAAGTCCGCTCAATAGTTTAAACTCTGCTGATATCGAGAGAATAGATATTCTGAAGGATGCCGATGCCACAGCAATTTATGGATCAAGAGGGGCCAACGGTGTTATCCTCATTACTACCAAAAAAGGAAAAGCAGGTGAGAGCCAGGTGAACCTGAATGTGTATAGTGGTATCAGCAAAACTTCCAGAATGATGGAGATGCTGAACACCCAGCAATATCTTGCACTAAGGAAGGATGCCTTTGCGCAGGATGGCGTTACGCCCACCGCTACCAATGCACCGGATCTTTTGGTATGGGATCAGAATGCTTATACCGACTGGCAGAAATTACTTATTGGAAACACAGCCAATGTATCTGAAGCACAGGTTTCTTTTTCAGGTGGAACAGCACTTACAAGGTTTTTATTAAGTGGTACCTACCGTCATGAAACTACCGTTCTGCCTGGAGATTTTTCTTTTAATAAAGGCGGCATATTATTAAGCGCAGACCATATTTCATCTAATGGCAAACTGGGTGTGTCGGCTTCCGTTAATTATAACGCGGATAAGAACCAGATCTTTCCAACTGATGTAACACAATACTTTGCACTGCCCCCGAATTATGCTCCGTATAATCCGGATGGAAGTTTCAATTGGTATGGAAATGTTCAGAACCCTCTGGCTTATTTAAAGAGAACTTACGAAACCAGGACCAATAATCTGATTGGCAACAGCGTATTGCGTTACAACCCCATTTCAAAACTCACCTTAAGGGCTAACCTTGGTATTACACAAACCAACATGGACCAGCTGCAGACGCTTCCATTTGCCGGCTTCAACCCCGTATCTGCACCTGCCAGTCAAAGCCAGTTCGGTGATGTATCTGTACGGTCTTATATAGTGGAACCACAGGCGGAATATTCCAGCAGGCTCGGGTCAGGATTGATAAATATTCTGGCTGGTGCCAGCTGGCAGGAAAATATAACAGAAGGCACTTATTTATTTGCCACCGGTTTTTCCAGCGATGCCTTGCTTGAAGATATCCGTTCAGCTACATCTGTCTCAGTGCGTAACAATGATTACAGGCAATACAATTACCAGTCAGTATTTGGAAGGGTAAATTATAATTTGTCACAGACCTATCTTTTCAACCTCACTTTCCGCCGTGATGGTTCCAGCCGTTTTGGTCCCGGTAAAAGATTTGGAAACTTTGGTGCTGTGGGTGCCGGCTGGATATTTACCAATGAAGAATTTGCCAAAGGTCTTTCTTTTTTAAGCTATGGTAAATTAAGAGGAAGCTATGGTACAACCGGTAATGACCAGATAGGCGATTACCAGTACCTGGATACCTGGGGTTCATCAAGCTTTCCTTATGGCGGACTAACCGGCCTCACGCCAAGCCGGGTGTTCAATGCCGATTACAGTTGGGAAGTAAATAAGAAAATGGAAGCTGCTATAGAGTTGGGTTTTGTGAAAAACAGGATATTGTTCACAACCAATTATTATAATAACAGGTCGTCCAACCAGTTGATAGGAAGAACGCTTTCTTCACAATCGGGCTTTTCATCATACATAGCCAATTTGCCTGCAAAAGTTGAAAACTCCGGTTGGGAATTTGATCTGAATACGATCAATATTCAGGGAAAGAACATCACCTGGGAAACATCATTCAACCTAACCATCCCAAGCAATAAATTGCTGGAGTATCCCGGCCTGGAAGCATCTGCTGATGCCTCAAGTTATGAAGTAGGGCAATCCATCAGGATGATCAAGGGCTACCAGTTTACAGGAGTAAACCCGGCAACAGGTATTCCGGAATTTTTAGACGTGGATAAGGATGGTGTTATTTCAAGTCCTGCAGATTACGTGGTTTTGGGTGAGACAATGCCAGCCTTTTATGGTGGACTTTCCAACAGTCTTAATTATAAAGGAGTGAGCCTGGATATATTCTTCCAGTTTGTAAAACAGGAATCCATCACACTTGACTGGGGTCCAACTGTTGGCACATATGGTTCAATGAGCAATAAGGATATTTCAGCGCTTGACAGATGGCAGAATCCCGGTGATGTTACCACTATTCCAAGAGCAACAGCCACTACGGCCAATGCAGCTAATTTGGCTTTCAGGAACTTCTACCGCTCATCAAGTGCGGCATGGGGCGATGCGTCGTATGTGCGGTTAAAAAATGTAGCGCTTTCATATGATCTTAGTTCAGTATTGAAGAAGATCAAATTAAATGGCGGCAGCATTTATTTATTGGGACAAAACCTGTTAACCTTCACTAAATATAAAGGCCTGGATCCGGAGATCAATGGATTTGACAGACGCTTTGTTTACCCGATCAATCCTTTTGGTTCGGTAAAGACACAGGCGCTGCCTGTTCTGAGAACAATTACTTTAGGTATCAAGCTTTCTTTATAATCATTTTATTCCAATACAATTGTTATGAATCTTAATAAAAAATATTACACCTTATTTTTCACCATACTCATTTTGCTTTCATGCAGAAAGTATGTTGACATTCCCGCACCAAACAATCAACTGGTAAAAGAACTTGTATTTTCCGATGATAAAACAGCTACAGCTACTGTTGCCGGACTGTATGGTGCCTTTAACAGTTACAATTCTTCTTTAGGAAATGTACTTACCAATTTTCTTCCGGCTTTTAGTGCTGATGAATTCAGGTATATTCATAATTCGGCCAACTACGACGAATTCTCAGAGAACAGCCTTAGCACCAGCAACACAAGTATCAGGAGCATCTGGGATAATGCTTACTCCCGTATCTACCATGCCAATGCTATTATTGAAGGCCTGTCAACCGCACCAGGAGTTTCTGCTCCGGTAAAACAGCAACTGATTGGTGAGGCAAAATTCCTAAGGGCTTATTGTTATTTTTATCTTGTGAATTACTTTGGTGATGTGCCACTTGTTTTAAATACGGATTTCAAAACAAACACATCGCTTCCAAGAACTTCTCTAAATGATGTTTATGCAAAAATCATAGAAGACCTTTCCGAAGCACAATCAGCCCTGGGTGATAATTATCCAACGGCGGAAAGGATCAGGGCCAATAAAACGGCAGCAACTGCTTTGCTGGCAAGGGTTTATTTATATCGCGGCGACTGGGTTAAAGCGGAAGCGGAAGCTACCAAAGTCATCAGCAACACAAACTATCAATTATTGACAGATCTGAATGCTATCTTCCTGAAGAATAGTTTAGAAACGATCATGCAGTGGCAAACCACCAATACTTCAACTACAGGCGTCAATACCTGGGAAGGTTTTAGCATTGTACCGGCCACACCAACCTCCAACACCGGTTACTATGCCTATGATAGTTTTCTGGCAGCTTTTGAAACCGGGGATCAAAGAAAGAACTCCTGGATCAAAGCCATCACCATTAGTGGCAATACTTATTATCACCCATATAAATACAAGATAAGAACAGGATCACCGGTTTTAGAATATTCAATGGTGTTAAGACTGGCTGAACAATATCTTATAAGAGCAGAAGCAAGAGCACAGCAAAATAATTTAGACGGCGCCAGATCTGATGTAGATAAGATCAGGCAAAGAGCTGGATTGATTGGGTTGTCCTCCCTGCTAACCAAAGATCAATTGTTAGAAGCAATAGCACAGGAAAGAAGGATTGAACTGTTTGCAGAAGGCGGACATCGCTGGTTCGATTTAAAGAGAACAGGCCAGGCGCTGACTGTGCTTACTCCAATCAAGCCAAATATCACTTCAAAAGATCTTCTGTACCCGCTACCTCTGGATGCCATGCTTACAAACCCCAACCTGGTTCAGAACCCGGGGTATAATTAAATATTACAATTGGGGCGGCTACAGGTCGCCCAGGTTTTTAAATAACATACAATGAATATCAAATATTTTTTCGCATTTATATTC
>CBIHLW010000281.1:0-4419 GCA_966210755.1 uncultured bacterium | reverse complement strand
AGGTAAATGTATTGAGGAATGTTTTTATTAAATGTGAAAATTCAAAAGTCAAAAGTCAAAAACAGGCTAGTTCTGAGATTAAAATCAGTGCCGCAGAAAGCAAAAACCTATAAGTCAATTAAAGAAATATCCTGCTATTGTACATTGACTTAGACCCTTCCTGCGTCAGGGCAAGCTTTGAACTCAAATAACATGCGTCAGCAACCCGTCCCTCAATTTTGGTTCAAACCAGGTGCTTTTGGGAGGCATGACATTACCGCTATCTGCAATGTCAAATAATTGCTGAATGCTCACAGGATGCAAACTGAATGCCACTTTTACATCTCCGCTATTTACCCGCTTTTCAAGTTCTTCCAATCCTCTGATGCCGCCAATAAAATCAACCCGGTTATCCGTGCGTGGGTCTTTAATGGCCAGGATCCTGTCCAGAATATTTTCCTGCAAAATGGTAACATCCAGAATGCCGATCGGGTCATTTCGATAGCTGCCTTCTTTGGCTGTGAGTTTGTACCATTGGCCTTTTATAAACATTCCAAACTGGTGCAACTCTCCAGGCCTGAAGTGGCCTTCTGTTTTTTCCAGGGTGAAATCCTGTTGCAGTCGTGTAATAAATTCATCTTCAGTCATTCCATTAAGGTCTTTGGCCACGCGGTTGTAATCAAGAATGGCTAATTGATTAGCAGGAAAAATAGTTGTGAGAAAATACTTCGCGTCTTCACTGTCTTTTAATTGCAGGCTTACCTTAGCCGCAGAAGCAGCGCGGTGATGACCGTCGGCTATATAGGTAAAAGGGATCTTTTCCCTGAACAGATGAGTGATGATATCGATAGTTGCCGGTTTGTCTACCACCCATATGGCATGTGTTACACCATCACTGGCCGCGAAATTATATTCTGCCGTATGTTGGTCCTTCCAGTGGTCAAACACATCATTCAGTTCTTTTACCTCTTTGCAGGCAAGAAAAACATTTCCGGTCTGTGCTCTGATGGCGCGCATATGATCAATACGGTCCTTTTCTTTTTCAGGGCGGGTGAATTCATGTTTTTTGATCACATCGCTGAAATAGTCTTCAACTGATGAAACACATACCAAACCTGTCTGGGTACGTCCTTTCCATGCCAGTTCGTATATATAGTAACAGGGCTTTTCTTCCTGGAATAAAACTTTTTTGTCTATCAGGTGCTGAAGGTTCTCTTTTGCTTTTTCATATACCTGTTCACTATGCACATCCACATCATTAGGAAGGTCTACTTCCGATTTGGTTACATGTAAAAAGGAGAGGAGGTTTCCTTCAACTTCTTTTCTTGCTTCATCAGAATTTAAAACATCATAAGGCCGTGAGGCTACCTGTGCTGCATATTCATTATGTGGTCGTAAAGCCCTGAAGGGTTTGATATTTGCCATGGGTGCAAAGATATTGGATGAAGGTCATTAGATGTCGGCCATTAGCTATCATGTTGGCGGAAGCAGGCAAGGAAATTTTCAATAGTCAATATTTCATTCTAAATTTTGAGGTAACAGGCCAATAGAGCTTGTATTCAAATTTGGAAAATGAATATTGGAGTTGAATATTGATTAATAACCGGGAATCCGCCTGTTTTATCCTTTCGATGCTGCAAAATATTTCATCAGGTCTGTCAATGCCTTCACACTTTCAAAGGATAAAGCATTATACATTGATATCCTGAATCCCCCTGTTGTCCTGTGACCTTTAATACCAACCATGCCTTCTTTTTCGCAAAGGCTAATGAATTCTTTTTCAAGCTCCGGATGTTCAATTACAAATACAGCATTCATCTTACTGCGGTCTTCTTTGGCAACCGTGCCTTTGAAATGCGGGGAATTATCCAGTGTCTCGTAAAAAAGCTTTGACTTAGCTTCAGTTCTTCTTTCCGCTTCATCAACGCCGCCAATGCTTTTCAACCACCGGAGCGTTAGCATACAGATATAGATTGAAAATACGGGTGGTGTATTCAGCAGGGATCCTGCTTCAATGTGATTACGGTAATCCATCATCGTGGGAAGTTTCCGGTTCACTTTCCCAAGACATTTTTTATTAACTACCACAACATTCACACCCGCGGATCCGATATTCTTCTGGGCACCCGCATAGATCAGGTCAAATTTATTGAAATCGATCCTGCGGCTGAGGATATCGCTGCTCATATCGGCTACCAGCGGAACATGCTTATCATAAAATAAGGAAAGGTCCTGCCACTGGGTACCGTAAACAGTATTGTTAGTGGTAAGATGCAAATAAACAGATGAAGGATCTACATCAAATTGTTTTGGCAAATGCCTGTAATTGTCATCCTTTGAACTGCAAACAACTTCAACGTTTCCATACAGCCTTGCTTCCTTAATGGCCTTTGTGGCCCAAATGCCTGTATCAGTATAGGAAGCCTTAGCTTTTTCATCCAGTAAATTCATGGGTACCTGGAAGAATTGCGTTGAGGCGCCACCGTGAAGGAACAGAACTTCATGTTCGCTGTCAAGTTCCATTAGTTCTTTCAACAACCCGAGGGCTTCATCCATTACAGCCTGGAAGGTTTTTGTACGATGGCCAATTTCAAGAATTGATAAACCAGTTCCACTGTAATCAAGCAGGGACCTGCTGGCTTCTTCAAATACTTCACGGGGTAGGATAGATGGGCCTGCGCCGAAATTGTGGATCCCCGATGTCCCGCTGAAGGGAGAACCCGGGGCAATGTTTACTTTGGTTTGCGTCACATTTGTTAGTTGAATAACAAATGTAGTTCAAAGTTCAAAGTGTAAAGCCGGTGTACTTCTTCCGGTGATGTTCTTCAAATTCCTGGGATTGGTTTTATCGAAAACTATATACAGTAAACGACCCGACTTTGAACTTTGAACTTTGAGCTCCAGACTCCAGACTCCAGACTCCGCCTACTCCTCCTCCTCCTTCCTCCCCATCATCTCCCCCTTTCTCCATGCCCTGTTCAATTCCTCAAATTCTTTCAATTCTTCTTCAGTAAAGTTCTGGTTGTTGAGCAGGGCCAGGTCGGGTTGTCCGGCGTCTATCCATGCCGTGTACCAGAAGCAGGCCACCGCATAAATGGATTGGCGCATCCTTCTTTCAACCATTCCATCCATCATTTTATCATAAGCCCTGGTGAATGCAGATGAATACTGTCTTATCAGTACGCCGTTCCTGTTTTCAAAAGCATATTTTTTGTCTGAAGGAAATTGTTCCGTGAGTTTTTTTTCAAACAAAAGGACCGTATCGGATGCCGCAGCACTTTCCAGCACTCTTTTCCAGGTAAAGAAAAGAGGGTCATGGATATAAGCAGCTTTGCCAATAAAAAAATCCCACTGGGTATCGGCCAGCAGTTCCGGTATCCGGCTTTCCAAAAAGCCATGGATACCCTTTTGACCTGTATACTGGCCATTATGATTACTGCTGGCATGAAGCGGCACATGGGCATCAGCTATATAGTGTCCGGTTTCTGCAGAGATTTTCAATATCCTTGCCTGGTTCTTTTCTTTAAAGGCATGTATCAGGCGCCGGTGCATCACCTGTATCCACCAGGGTACAATGCCGTGCTTCGTAATACTGTCCGCTGAATATTTTTTTATGGCTTCTTCCCACGACCGTGGCAGGGAATCGTAGGGATAGCTGCCGTATTTGTCTATGTCAATATAATGCCTTGGCGCTTCTTCTGCTATGGCATACCGTCTTTTGTCAGGATCGATAGCATGTTCACTGATAAATGAAATATGCTTTTTATACAGAAGCATCATTTCGGGAGGCAAAAGAAAAACAGCATAATAATTGATCTTCTGGTGACCAAAGAATCCCCAGCCATAGGTGTTCGTGGTGAGTGCTAATAATAGCGGAAGAGTAAATAAGTATTTCATGTTGATGTAATGGATTATTCCATTTACATGCAACATGTTTTTTTTGTTTTACATCTCCATGGGATTTTTCTCCTGGTGCAAAGGATTTTTCTCATGGTGAACCCGATGGTCAATATCAAAAAAAAGAATCAGAATCCCGGCAATAAACTTCAACACTCACCAATCCCTGTTCCCTGTTCAATATTCTCATCGCTCATCATGAACATGCACCACCCCGCCTGTTACCGCATATTTCATGGCATCGCCGGAGGTAAGGTGACCAATCTTTTTCACTTTTGACCGTGGAAGGATATATAGTTGACCCGCGAAATTATATGCCTGCGGCACGTATACGGAAACATGCTCTGCGCCCATCTCAAATTTTTCCATTTCTGAATCGGTCAGGAACCCAATGATCCATACATCATCCGAGAACGCATTGATCAGCACAGCTTTGTCAAACTTTTTTTTCTCACCGGCAAATGCACCAAAAAAATCTTTAGTAGAAGTATAGATGAATTTTACACCTGGCGTTCTTTCCAGCCAGTGGTCAAAGAGATTAAG
>CBIHLW010000280.1:0-4432 GCA_966210755.1 uncultured bacterium | reverse complement strand
CCGGGATATCCCGGCTTTTTTCATACCTGTTTAGATTGAACAAAAAATTCAGGGGATCTGATAAAAGCACTAACTTAATAGTGCGTACTCCTTTCTAAACCCACACTTCCATTCCTGTCATAAACATTCCTGCCCCCTGAATAGCCAGCAAAGTGATAAGGGCGGTAAATAAGCAATATGTGGCTTTTGATTAAAGTAATACCCGGTACCAATTGGGAGATCTTTAAGCCAGGATCAGTTTTCGCCACCTGCCTGCCATTACCTCTTCGCAGCTTTAAGAAAGCCCTGGAAATTTAGAATTCCGGAAGGGTCAAATAAAAACTTATACATTTTTTAAACTACCAATATTCGGACGATAAATTTTTATAGCACTATTCTTTAACCTTTAAAATCTATTGTTATGCCAGATGTATTAGAACAAAGTGCATTAGACATTGCGCAAAAAAACATGCTTGCTTATTTTGAAACCCATGATGTAAAGTATGTGGCCGAAGATGCCGTTTTCCGTAATCTAAGTACGGGTGAAGTGTACACCGGCCGTGCTGAAATAGGAGGCATGCTTCATTTTATTTACCATGTGGCATTTGATGCCAGGGCTGAAATGGTGAACCATATAATTACAGAGAACAAGGCAGTTGTAGAAGGGTTCTTTAAAGGAAGACATATAGGTGAGATTGCCGGATTCAAAGCAACCGATAAGGAAGTGGATGTACCTCTATGTATAACCTACGATCTGAAAAACGGCCTGATACAGGAGGCAAGGATCTTTATGCTTACGGACGTTATGATGAAACAGCTGGGTGTTTCTTCCCAGGCTCAAAAAACAACCTACCTGGTGCGTGATATTTTTCAATTGAAGTTTGGTCATTTCAGGGATGCAAAAAAATTGCTGGAAGAAATTCTTGAAAAAGAGCTATTGCCTGAAAATAACCATGCAAGAATACTGACAGATTTTACCGGCAATTCCTACCGGCTTATACTGGAGAATGGATTTCCTTCACTTGAAGCGTATGAAAATTCTTTGGGCAACAGCCTTCATGCAGATGAGTGGCAGCAATGGTACGAAAAGTTCAAATTGCATGTTGAAAGCAGCCATAGGGAAATTTTAAAGCAGGTGATGTAAGGGGGAAGCTATGAGCTACGAGCTTTGAGTCTCGTAGCTCATAGCTCATAGCTCGTATCTCATAACTCATAACTTTTTCAACACCTGCCCGCTCCTGGTTCCCAGATGTTTATCATTTTCAGCAACTACCTGTCCGTTTACTATTACATACCTGAAACCTTTTGAATAGGCATGCGGCTTTTCAAATGTGGCCATATCCTGCACTTCATTTTCATTAAAGATCACCAGGTCTGCTGCAAATCCTTCTTTTATCAATCCCCTGTCATCCAGTCCGAATTTCTGGGCAGGAAGAGAGGTCATTCTTCTGATGGCTTCTTCCAAAGAAATTACTTTCTCTTCTCTTACATATTTAGAAAGCACCCTGGCATTGGTTCCGTAGCCTCTTGGATGCGGTGCGCCCTGTCCAAAAATGCGGATAGAAGCATCAGAGGCAAACATGTTGAAAGGATATTGCATAATTGTCTTTACATCTTCATCGCTCATTCCATGAAACACCATACCGGCACCTCCTTTTACAATCATATCCATGATGGTTTCCGTTTCTGCTTTGGCCTTATGTTTTCTTCCCATCAGCCTGTTGATCTCTTCAATGCTCTTTCCATTGTAAGTAGTGTCCGCCCGGTAGTAAGCCACCATGGCATAGCTGAAATGTTTTAGTTTTCTCTTCTTTAATTTTTTAACCAGGTAGTTGCTAACATATTTTCTTACCCCGGGTCTTTGCAATCTTGCTTTGATGGAATCCTGTCCATCGGAAAGAATTTCATCAGGCAATAAAATACTCAGGCTCGTACTGCTTGCTGTATAAGGATACTGGTCGATGGTTACATCAATTCCTTCGCGCCTTGCATTGATCACCATATTCAGGGCTTCCTGGCTCCTGCCCCAGTTTTGTTGTCCGCTTAATTTGAAGTGTGAAATTTCAACAGGTATGGAAGCTTCTTTTCCAATCAGCAATGTTTCCCTGATGGATGCAACAATGGCATCACCTTCATCTCTCATATGTGAAGCATAAACACCCCTGTATGCAGAAGCTACTTTTGCCAGCCGCACTATTTCTTCCGTTTTTGAATAGGCTCCGGGTATGTACTGCAAACCCGTGCTCAATCCTACCGCGCCGTCTTTCATGGCCTGTTCAACAAGGGCTTCCATTTTTTTCATTTCATCTTCTGTGGGAAGTCTGTTGGCTGTTCCCATCACCGACCTGCGTACCGTATTGTGACCTAAAAGCGTAGCTACGTTTATAGAAAGTTTTAAAGAGTCAAGTCTATGGAAATATTTTTTCATGTCTGAAACTGAAGAACCGCAGTTTCCGGTTACTACTGTTGTTACTCCATCCAGAATAAAATTGTCGGCAGTTGGGTTTTCTGCTTCCTCCCCTTCAATATGCGTATGAACATCTATGAAACCCGGCGCAACAACCATTCCGCTAGCATCAATGGTCTTTGTTGCTTTAACATCATAAAGCTTGCCTACCATGAAAATCTTTCCATCCCTGATGGCAATATTTCCATAGTACCAGGGGTTGCCCGTGCCATCAAAGATCCTGGCATTTTTAATGAATATATCAGCAGTGTTTTGTGAAATGGAATTCAACGACAAACCAATGGCTGCCATCAGGAAGAGGAATAGTTTCATGTTTTAAAGATATTGAATCGTTTAAATCATTTTGACAGGAATGGCTGATTATCTAAATTGAATCATGAACCGTTTTGCTCCCTTTATATTCTTGTTGTTTCTGCCCTTCCTATCAAAGGCACAACAGGGTTACCAGCCCCGCTATTTCAAAGACAGTTTATCGAGAATTGAAAAGATCAGGTCTGTAAAGCCTGTGGTCGATAAATTATTTAAGGAACATGCAGAAAAGAATCACCTGCCTGGTTTTGTGTATGGGATCATTGTAGATGGAAAGCTTTTATATACAGGGCAACTTGGTTATACAGATATTGAAAAGAAAACTGCGGCTACTACCAGTTCCGCTTTCAGGATCGCTTCCATGAGTAAGAGCTTTACGGCCATGGCCATTGTACAACTTAGGGATGCGGGAAGGTTGGATCTTGATGATGCTGCATCCACCTATATTCCCCAGATGAAGGGGATAAAATATCTTACTACTGATGCGCCAGAGATCACTATACGGCATTTATTAAATCATTTGGGCGGGTTTCCTGAGGACAATCCCTGGGGCGACCGGCAACTGGCTGATAAGGATGAGGAATTGATGGATCTGTTGGATGGGATTTCATTTTCCAATGTTCCCGGAATAAATTATGAATACAGCAACACCGGCTTTGCCCTTCTTGGCAGGATCATTACCAATGTAAGTGGTAAACCATACCAGCAATATATCAATGAAAATATCCTGATCCCCCTGGGTATGAAGAATACCTACTGGGAGTATAAACGGGTTCCTTCCAGTGAACTTGCGCATGGTTACCGCTGGCAGCAAGGTAAGTGGGAGGAAGAGGCTTTGTTAGCTGATGGTGCTTATGGGGCCATGGGTGGTCTGATCACTACCCTTGAAGATTTCAGCAGGTATATGAAGCTTCACATGGAAGCCTGGCCTGCAAGAAGCGGTGAGGAAAATCCTGTCCTTAAAAGAAGTTCATTAAGAGAAATGCACACAACAGGTACCGTCAGTTCCTTTAATCCGCGTTACCGCTATCCCGGTGGAAGACTTTGCGCTACAACCAGCTTATACACCTATGGTTTGGGGTGGTCGATGGATTGTGAAGGCAAAACATGGTTTGGACACAGCGGAGGCCTGCCTGGATTTGGAAGTAACTGGCGACTCTACCCGGAATATGGAATAGGTATTGTTTGTTTTGCCAACAGAACCTATGCTCCAACATCTGCCTTCAATGCCGCTGTGATGGATACCCTCATCAGGCTAACAGGATTACAGCCCCGGGTTATACCCGTTTCTCCGGTGTTGCAGGCAAAAATGGATCAGCTGGTAAAACTTCTTCCTTCGTTTGATAAAGCAGAAAAATCAGGATTGTTTGCAGAGAATTTTTTTCCGGATAATCCGTTGAATGATCTGAAAAAATTATCAGCATCTCTTTTTGCCAAAGCAGGAAAGATCAGATCTGTGGGTGTCATGAAACCGGAAAACCAGTTAAGGGGAACATTTATTTTACATGGTGAAAAAGGGGATATACATATATTTTTCACCCTGTCGCCTGAGCCTGATCCGTTGATACAGGAGCTTGATATGTGGATGGGAAATGATGATTAATGGTGTGGTGGAGTTAAGTTGATAATGCAAGGTTGATAAGAATCTATACAACCTTATCCTGCAATGCTTTAACC
>CBIHLW010000279.1:0-4466 GCA_966210755.1 uncultured bacterium | reverse complement strand
ATGTTGTACAGGTGAAACTTGGTGAAAGATCACTGAAAGGAATGTTAAGCGTAGGCACCAGGCCAACGCTCGAAAATTCCGATGAAAGAGTAGAAGTGAACCTCTTTGATTTTGATGAAGATATCTATGGAGAAACCCTAAAAGTTACTGTAAAAAGATTTTTAAGAAATCAGGAAAGATACAATTCGCTTCAAGAACTGATCAAACAACTGGCTATTGATAAGGCAGAAAGCCTGAATATCCTTTCTTAGCCATTTCCCTTTGTTAATTTGAGCCAACAATTTTTAAGTTCACTATTCACGGCCTGTCTTAATTCAGGAAGCAGCTTTATCAACTGACCAGTAGGCCGGCCAGTCAACTTTGTCAACTAATCATCCAATCCCTACATTTGCCCCATGTCTCTCTACTCCAAACGTGGCGTATCGGCGCAAAAAGAAGAAGTTCATGCTGCAACAAAGAATATTGATAAAGGTTTATACCCAAAAGCATTTTGTAAGATCTACAAAGATGTGCTGGGACAGGATGAACAATGGGTGAATGTGATGCATGCTGATGGTGCCGGTACCAAAAGCATACTTGCCTATTTATACTGGAAGGAAACCGGGGATCTTTCTGTATGGAAAGGTATTGCGCAGGATGCCATTGTTATGAACCTGGATGACCTTTTATGTGCCGGAATCTATAAAAACATCCTGTTTTCGTCATCTATAGATAGAAATAAAAATCTGATCCCGGGAGAGGTGTTGCAGGCTATAATTGAAGGCACGCAGGAATTTTTTGACAAGATGAATGACCATGGAATTGATATTGCATTCCTTGGAGGAGAGACGGCTGATGTGGGGGATGTAGTTCGAACCATAGCCGTAAACGGCACCATGGCTGCAAGATGGCCAAAGAATAAACTTGTTACCAATGAAAAGATCCAGCCTGGAAATGTAATTGTGGGACTGGCAGGATTTGGTAAATCTGTTTATGAAAATGCATATAACAGCGGAATTGGAAGTAATGGATTAACCAGTGCACGCCATGATGTGATCAGTAAATATTATAAAAAATATCCGGAAACTTTTGATGACGCACTGGATGATGAAGTGATCTATATCGGAAGTTATCGCCTTACAGATAAGTTATCCATTCCATTCAGGGGGGAGAATTTTGATACGGATGTCGGCCAATTGGTAATGTCACCCACAAGAACCTTTGCTCCGGTACTGAAAACCATGCTGGAAGAAGATTTTGAAAACATCCATGGTCTCATTCATTGCAGTGGAGGCGGACAGACCAAGTGCTTGAAATATGTACCCGAAAATGTAAATATCGTTAAGGATAATTTATTCCAGGCGCCGGAGATATTTAACATCATACAAAGATCAAGCGGATCTGATTACAGGGAAATGTTCCAGGTATTCAATATGGGTTGCCGCATGGAGATCTATACCAATGAAAAAAATGCTGACCACATCATCAGCATTGCAAATGAATTTGGTATAGATGCCCGGGTGATCGGCAGGGTAGAGGAAGGATCAAATAAATTATCAATCGTATATGGTAATGAAACGATTATTTACTGAATCGCATAACTCAGGGCAGGCCTGCGAAGCGTTCTGCCGTTTTTATTGATCCTGATTTCGGCAAAGGTTAATACTTTGTCAGCCCTGGTTTCTGCAATAATTTCTTTCGTTCTGGCATTGAAATCGGCGCCTTTATTTATATAGTGAAACAGCTCTCCATTCTGCATTTCTCCAACAACCACAAATTGCACCACATCTTGGGCTTCAGCAATGGGAAGCCTTTTCATGGTAATGGCATCATCGTAATTCATTCTCTGAACCCTGGTTATTTCCTCATCATCCGCAATCACAAATGTGATGGGTTGTACATGATAGCTGATGACTTTTTTATTACCAACCAATGCAGGGTTCCATTTTGGAGATTTCTCAATTATATTCAAAACACTTTTACCCAGATCATAACCCGGATCTTTTACGATCGAGGGATTTGATATACTGCCATCGAGTTCAACAATAAATTTTACATAGACAGTATGTGTGCCACCGGGAGCACCGTTTTCAGCCGCTTTCATGATGATAGTTTTGAGATTTTCCTCCAGGAATTTTCTCCATTGCACTTTATCGACCGAAGCTTCTACATCAACCCTGGTTGGTATTTTCTTTTTTGGCACTGTATCCATTACATCCACAGTACCTTCAAAGATGATCACACCATTTTTTGCTTCTTCTCCATAAAGTTTTATGGCCTCAGGATCATTTTTATCATAAATGGTGGCCCTGTGCCCACGGAACCTGATGCTTTCAATGCCATCCACTTTCAATTTTTCGCCATTCAGAAAAACCAATGGCCTGGCTTCTCCTTTGCTGATCCGGCCTTTCTGCAATTCGAATTCTGTAGCAGAAAGTTCAATTTTATTTTTTGATGGCTGAATCTTGCCGGTTTCTTCATTAAAATGTGATGGAAGTTGATCAAGAAAATTTTCTATACCATTTAGGATCTTTTGAGCTATCATTTTTTGATTAGCAGGATCAGAAACAAATTTTCTGTCCTTATCGTTGGTGATGTAGCCACACTCAATTAAAATGGAAGGACAGGAATTGAAATTAAGCACGTAAATACCAACGGTTCTGGTAACCAGCTGCGGCTTAACCGGTATGATCTTTCCTAATTCGGAAACAATGGCTGATCCCAGCATTTTACTTTCTTCAAGTACCCCGGGATTTTTGTTTGGAATTATTACATAGGCACCATTTTCAATTGAAGTTCCGGCACTGGCGGCCAGATGCAGTGAAATGAACAGGTCTGCATTTTTTTCTTTTGCAAATTCCACCCGTTGATTTAATCCCACATCCTTTGCACCTTCCCTGGTTAATTCAATACGTATGTTGGGACTTGAATTCAGTTCCCTGATCTTTTGCGCTATTTGCAGAACAATATCATCTTCGTATACATTATCTGAAGCGGCACCGCTACGGTTACCTTCAGGTTTTACACCATGACCTGCATCAATTACAACCACAAATTCCCTGTCTGTATCTTCAAATTGCCTGATCTCTTTTGGTTTTAAGGTAAATGCAGCAATGGTAATAATAATAACCACGAATGCTGCCAGTCTGATAAAATAATTCCAGCCGGGATGTTGATTTTTTGTAAGCATGGCGAGTCTCCTTTTAATTGAGGTTTGAAAAAACTGGTTGGTAATAGAATTGAATTGCTGAGGATAGGCTGATTGCAGGATCATGGCTGCAAATGCTTCTGTACCGTGTTCCGCTACTGATTTTCTGTCGGCAATAAATTCATGTACATATTTCAATTCTCTTCTGATAAGCCAGAAGATGGGGTTGATCCAGAAAAAGATCAAAACACATTGTATAAAAAGTTTATCGAGCGTATGTTTCTCTTTTACATGAACCAGTTCATGCTGGAAGATCCTTTTTCCAGTTTCAGAATGAAGATCAATGTCGCGGTTCCAGAAAATAAAATTGAAAAATGAAAATGGAGTACCCGGAACAGCAGTATTAACAAAACGAACTTCCTGAATCACCTTCACCATGTGTGTTTTCAGTATTGAAAAAATTCTATATAAAGACCTTATCAATAAGATGAGTAATACAATCGATACAATTAAATAGCTTAAAACCAACCATTGGTCCTGAGATGCCGGTGCACTGCCGGTGATAGTGATTTCTTCCATATAAACGCCGGCATCATACACTACCTGCAATGCCTGGATAGCCTGGTTAGGTTCTTCATTCATGTAATTATAAACTGTTACCTGGATGGCAGGAATAACCAGAGAAAGGATCACCGCTATCAGGAGGTAAAACCGGTTCCATTGATGAAAGGCCTTGTTGCGGAGCGCTATAAAATAAAACAGGAATAAGATGGCTGAACAAGCGGTTACCTTGATCAGGTAATAAAGAGGTTCCATCATTTTTTTGTTTTTTTCAGTTGTTGCAATAAGGTTTCAAGATCTTCCAGACTGATACTGTTTTCCTTAACCATAAAAGAAACCGCTTCACTGAATGAACCACCAAAATATCCTTTCACCAGGCTCTTCATAGTTGCCTTTGAATAGGCATCCTTGCTAACCAGTGGATAATACTGATGCTGTCGTCCAAAAACTTTAACATCTACAAATTCCTTATCCATAAGGATTTTTAAAATGGTGGCTACTGTATTCTGGTGTGGTTTGGGTGCAGGAAGTGCATCCATAATATCCCGGATAAATCCTTCTTTTACCTTCCAAACCACCTGCATTACCTGTTCTTCGGCTTTGGTTAATGTTTTCATGATCTGATTTATATAACGCTAACCTATAACTAATATTTTAGTTAAACAACTAATTTTTTAGTTTTACAAATAAATAACTGTTGCTTGGCCATTCTTCTTTTATTTTGCACAAAACAAAAACGAATGGCGGAATCAATCGTTCAGATCAGGCACGCGAATAT
>CBIHLW010000278.1:0-4467 GCA_966210755.1 uncultured bacterium | reverse complement strand
TGTAATCGATCGCAATCCGCCAAATAACCTGGTTCCTGAAAATGTAGCACATACTGCCGAAGGCGCAAGGAACCTGCTTAATGGCGCTTATGCCATGTTGCACGACCAGTATTACTATATGCATATCTCCGAAATGATACCTGCTACCATGAGTGGATATATGGCAAGAAACGGTTTTCTGGTGAATCTGCAATTCCGCGATAACAATGTTCAGCCAGACCTTGCTGATGTCAATAACAGCTGGATAGCTATTTATAAACTGATCAACCAGGCTAACTGGGTCATTCAGCTTGTTGAAGAATTGCCTGAAGGTGAAATGTCGCAGGCCGAGAAAAATTCCATTACTGCACAGGCCAGGGCTTTAAGAGCTATGGGGCATTTTGATGCACTTCGTTTCTTTGGCCAGTACTATGATGTAAACAGTGCATTTGGTGTGATCATCAGAACCGAACCGGTAAACTTTACAACAAGATATATTGCAAGAAGTACGGTGGCCGAAGTATATGAGCAGGTACTTTCCGATCTTGACTTTGCCATTCAAAATGGCCCGGCTTTTTCCAAGCCAATATTCATGTCAGGTCTTGCCGCAAAGGCACTAAAGGCTAGAGTATTATTATTTAAGGGTGAATATGCGGCAGCCGCAACAACTGCTGATGAAGTTATTTCAAGTAACGCAAGAAGTCTGAGTCCTACTTATGATAAAGTATTTTCTGATGGATTTAATTCGTCTGAAATGATCTTTATGAGAGCCACGGATGAAGTAACTTTTACACTTGACAGGAAGAAATTTACTTATGGCAGCCGTCATGGTATAGCCAGTCCTTTATTTAAAAATCTGATGGCGGGTGATCCAAGAATTGCAGCAACCTATAGCCCTGCGAACAGCGCCATTTTAAAAGTGAATAATGCTACATTTTTCTCTCCAACCTATTTTCTCCGTCTTGCACAAATGTACCTGATAAAGGCCGAAGCACTGGCGAGAAGCGGGGCTGCTCTTGATGAAGCCAAAGCGCCTTTGCTTGTTGTAAGGTCAAGAGCATTTGGTTCGCCGCAAACATCGGCTGCAGCCACAATGGATGAACTACTTGATGAGATTTATAAGGAGATTGTAAAAGAACTGGCCTTTGAAAATGGCAGCGAATGGTTTGCAGCTATCCGTTTCAATAAGATCATGACCATAAAACCAACGGTTACCAGCCAGGACCAGTTTATTCTTCCGATACCTGAAGCTGAAATTCAGGGTAATGCATTATTTGGTGTTCAAAACCCAGGATATTAATCCTTTGATACAGGCCATCCGGCTATCATTTAATGCCTTCCTTCCTGCAAAACGGCAGGTGGAAGGCTTTCCGGATTTTTTCAACCAACTGCTGAAAGAGAAGCCATTTTTTATTTTATCAAATCGTCCATCTGATGAACAATTACAAAAACTTATTTCTATCCTTTAAGGCTCTTTTTCTTGTTGTGGCATTGAACACCGGCGTATCACACAAGCTTAATGCGCAAAAGGATTCCGCAACTGAAAAATCAGGCACCATCAAAACATTCGATGCGTTTTTTAAATCCAGGCCGGTTTCCGACACAGGCTTATTCATCATCCATCGGGAAAATGCCAACTATTATTTTGAAATTCCCGACAGTCTTTTAAATAAGGATATGTTGATTGTTTCAAGACGAGCGGCAATGAGCAGCAGTGAGATCGATCCGATGGTAGCAGGAGATAATGCCCAACCCGGTTTAATGGTAGTGTGGGATATAACACCAGACGGCAGGTCGCTGTTACTTAAAAAAGTTACTACACGAAATGTAATGCGTTTCAGTGGAGAGGACACCGCATTTCAACAGGCGCTTTTACTTCAGACCCTTGATCCCATTCTCATGTCTTTTCCCATTAAGGCAAAGGGTAAATTTGGAATGAGCTCCATAGTAGATATCAAACAACTTTATGTTGCAGATATAAAAGAGCTGACACCATTTGCTCAAAATCCATTGCTGCTTGCACTTGGAGTTCAGGGTAAAAAATACAAGCTCGAAGCCGACCGCTCCTTTCTTCATTCCATGCAAAGTTTTGAAAAAAATATTGAGGTCAGAAGCATGCTTACCTATACGGAAGGTGATAATACCTATACTATACTGGTAAACCGCAGTATGGTGCTGTTGCCTGAAGTTCCCATGCAGCCACGGTTTGCAGATGACCGTGTGGGTTATTTTGTAAGATCCTACAGCGATTTCAATGAAGATAATCCCGTATCTGAAAAATATTACATCAGCAGGTGGAGGCTTGAACCAAAAGAAGGTGAAGCGCATTTGATGGGAAAGGGAATCCTGGTGGAACCGAAAAATCCAATTACATTTTATATCGATAAAAGCACTCCGGCCAAATGGGTTCAATACATTAAACTGGGAATAAAAGACTGGTTGCCTGCTTTTGAAGCGGCAGGTTTTAAAAATGCCATAGTTGCCAAAGATGTTCCGGAAAATGACCCGGATTTCAATCCTGAAGATATCCGTTATTCAGTGATCCGTTATACGGCTTCTGATATTCCAAATGCCAAGGGACCCTCTGTAACCGACCCGCGTTCGGGGGAGATCATGGAATCGGATATCATTATATACCATAATATTTTTAAGCTCCTGCGCGACTGGCGGTTTGCACAAACTGCCGCCAATGATCCACGGGTAAGGACAACCGAAATTTCAGATGAAATTCTTGGTGAAGCGCTGCGGTATGTGGTAGCCCATGAAGTAGGACATGCGCTTGGACTTCGCCATAATATGGCTGCTTCCTTTGCCTTCCCGGTTGATTCATTGAGAAGCGCCAGCTTTACTCAGAAATATGGAACAACACCTTCCATAATGGATTATGCCCGTAACAATTACGTTGCACAACCTGGCGACAAAGGCGTAAAGCTTACACCTCCTTTACTTGGCGCCTATGATATTTATGCAATAAGATGGGGGTACAAACCCATTCCTGACGCTTCCAGTGCCGCTGCTGAAGTTCCGGTGTTAAACAAATGGATTGAAAAACACCTGGGTGATCCTGTATACCGATTCGGTGAAGGAGATGTGAATGGAAGTGATCCTTCCGCAATGAGAGAAAGTCTGGGAGATGATGTAATCAAAGCAAGTGAGTATGGCGTAAAGAATGTGAAATACATATTATCACATCTCAGAGAATGGCTTGGAGAAAAGGGAGAATCATATGAAGCTGTTGAAGACCATTATAATGCAGTGCTCAAACAATACGAACGGTATGTTGACCATGTATCAACCAATATAGCAGGTATCTACCAGCGGTATCCCATACAGGGCCAGAAAGAAAGCAGGTACACGCATGTTCCAAAAAACATACAGCAGCAATCCGTTGATTTCATTTTAAAGCAATACCGTGACATGCCTCAGTGGATCGATCTGAAAACTTCTACTTTCGATCTCAACATTGTTAATAATGTAAATGGTATAAGAAAGCTGATCCCGGTAAGCAGTTATATTGAAAGATTCTATACCACCAGTTTCCAGCGTGACCTGCTCAATAACGGTAAAATGGCCTACCTCATTGATAATAAAGTTGAAAATGGAACAGCCGCGTATAGTGCAAATGAACTGTTAAACGACATCAGAAATAATTTGTTCAGTGAAACCACTACGGGAAAAACGCCTGATTTTTACCTGCAGATGTTGCAGTCCATTTATGTTGACAGGTTGATCAATATGTCAAAGTTTGGGAAACCTGCCGGAGGCAAACAGGCAGTTGCCCTGAACAGGATAGGCATTCCTTATGCTCAATCAGCGCCCTGCATTCCTTTTGAAAATGAAAAGCTGTTGCCATTTGCAGAAGTTCATTCGGAAAACAATATTTATTTTCAATACATTGATTTTAGAGCATCAGATAAACTGTTCAAAGTGGAAAGCCTGGTACTTGGGGAATTAAAAGATATCAGGGCTTTGATAATAAAAGGGATCAAAATAAAAAATCCGGTTCCTGACCATTATGATTTCCTGCTCAGGAGGATTGACACCTTCCTCAGTACTAAATAAACTGAATATATAAAGAGGCCGTCTCATAAGTGCGGCCCCTTTTTTTACAGGTAGCTGTTGATCTGTGATCTTAATTTTGAATTAGTAACCAGACGTATAATTTTCTTTAGATTTTTGATTTTATCTTGCCTCTTTATGAAAAGACACCTGCTCGTTCTCACCTGCTTTTTGGCCTTACTGCTTACAGCGTGTAAAAAAGAGGTTCCACAAAATAATCCCGTTCCGCCTGATCCGGATCCAACTCCATTGCCCAACCCTCCGGCTCCAACGCTGCAGGATAATGATCATATGCTGTTGGGTAACCCAACCAATGCAAAGTCTGAACTGACATCCGGCAGTAATTATTTAAAAGATAACCAGTACTATAAGATTGCTTACCATGCTTCCAAAGGAATTCCTGTGTGGGTAGCCTGGCACCTCGAAAGT
>CBIHLW010000277.1:0-4481 GCA_966210755.1 uncultured bacterium | reverse complement strand
GGAAAATACCAGTTACCTGCTACAATTTTATTATAGCACCGCTTATGTAGATGAATATAAAAAGGACCTTGGAAAAGCAGTTTCCCATTATAAAAAAGCATTGGATTATGCGGTCTTAAATGAAGACGTGTATCAGAGAACCAATGTGTTAGAAGCCTTATCGGACTGCCTGATGAATATGAATAAAATGGAAGAGGCAAAATCATACCTGGATACCTTACTTCAGATATCCATTCAGCACGACTTAAAAATAGCAAGACGCAATGCTTATAAGAATTATGTAAAATGGTATGAAAAAAAAGGAGATTTTAAAAACGCCAACATCTACCTGCAAAACACACTGAATGTTGGCGACAGCCTGGTTTCGGGAGATATCAAAGAGAAAATAGCAGGAATGGAAGTGCGGTATTCAGTTGAGAAAAAAGAAAGACAGATCAACGACCTGAAAACGGAAACCAGAATTAAATCATTAACTATCCTTAGAAAAAACACGCTCAATTATATACTTATTGGAACAGCCGCTTCATTATTGATCATTTCCTTACTTACATACAGGAATTATAATCAAAAGAAAAAGCTTCAGCAGCAACGGATATCCGAATTAGAGACCCAACAACAATTATCTGCAACAGAGGCTATTCTAAAAGGTGAAGAACAAGAACGGTCACGCCTGGCAAAGGACCTCCACGATGGACTGGGAGGTATGATGTCGGGCATTAAATACTCATTATTAACCATGAAAAAGAATCAGATCATGACGCCGGAAAACCAGCAGGCCTTTGAACGTAGTATTGATATGCTGGACAGTTCCATAAATGAAATGCGACGTGTAGCGCACAACATGATGCCTGAAGCACTGGTAAAGTTTGGACTTGATACGGCACTCAATGATTTCTGCAGTGATGTAAATCAGACAGGTGTATTGCAGGTAAGTTACCAGTCCATAGGCATAAAAGAAGAACAGTTTGAACAAATCACAGCAATTACCATTTACCGCATAGTGCAGGAATTAATTAATAACACCATGAAACATGCTGCGGCACGTTCGGCTATTGTGCAGGTAAGTAAAACAAATGAAGTGATCAGCATTACCGTGGAGGATGATGGCAAAGGATTCGACACAACCATGCTGGAAGGCGTGAAAGGGATTGGCTGGAATAATATCAAAAGCCGGGTTGATTACCTGAAAGGAAAACTTGATGTACGCTCTGAACCCGGCAAAGGCACATCGGTTCACATTGAATTAAATGTATAATGCCAATAAAGATCTTTATAGTTGACGACCATTACATGGTGATTGAAGGTATTCATGCTTTATTACAGGATGAAAAAACAATCGAGTTCATGGGCCATGCTACCAATGCTGCATCATGTCTTGCATTTTTACAACAACACCAGCCCGATATCCTGCTTTTGGATATCAACCTGCCCGATAAATCCGGCATTGAACTATGCAGGGAGATCAGGGAAACCTTCCCTTCGGTTTTTATTATTGGACTCAGCACCTATAACCAGAAAAGTTTTATAGAGAAAATGATGGATAACGGGGCCTCCGGTTATGTTTTGAAAAATGCCACAAGGGAGGAACTGGTGGAGGGAATTACAACTGTATATGCCGGGAAAACCTTCCTGAGTTTTGAAGCCGGCCAGACACTCAGAAAAATTACAGATACTGCTGTGATCCTTACCAGACGCGAAACGGAGATACTTGAACTGATTGCACAGGGAATGACCAATAATGAAATAGCTTCCAAATTATTTGTAAGCAGCACCACGGTAGATACCCACAGAAAAAACCTGCTGTCAAAGTTTGGTGTTAAGAATACAGCATCGCTGATCCGTGCAGCTGTTCAAATGCAGATCATAAATTAAGGTTGCATGCATTAGCAGGAATAATAAAATTGCTTTCTCTTAAAAAATAACGCTAAAACAGGTAGCTGATATTGAAACCTGCGGAGGCATGCGATATATGTGTAGGCGACCAATGGTGGTTCAGGGTCCTGATCAAAGAAAGTCTTGCGTCATAAATGAATCTTTCAGTTGTCCAGCTTTTGTTGAAATTCAGCGAAAGGTCAACCCAGTGGCGGCTAAAATCAGCTAAGGACGTATAGGCATCATAATAGAAATCGTTGTTCCAGGCAACCCGCTCCAAACTGCAACCCCATTTATTCAAACCATCGATCCAGTTAAGACCGAGGGTCTGGCTGCTTCCACCAGGTCCAATTCCTGCACCCATCACCTGTCCCCTGTTGGTATAACCATGGCGCACCTGGTAATGCGTATACCAACCTTCCTGCGCCCTCAGTGCAATGGTTCGTGGCATCTGCAGTTGCGTAACCTCCATCATCAATTCCAGTTCTTTTTCTTTTTGTCTTTCAAATAATTTTCTGAAACCAAAAATATAAGCTCTGGCATGTTCAGGTTCCAGCAACAGGTCTCTCAGATCCTGGGAATGATCATTCCTTCCATATTCTCCATAGATCTCGGTTTTACTTTCAGGAAAAACCAGTCTGAAAAACAATGACAGGAGCTGGTCGCGGCCGAAAGAATTTTCATCTCTTGTATTCTTTTTGAAGAAGAGGCCAAACACTGGCAGATAACTGTTCAGTGATGAAGTAAGATTTGAATTGTACTGGTAAAAGCTCCTGCTCAGGCCAAGATGCAAGCCTCTGGTCCATTTTGGTTGCCAGGTAAAAACCATGGCATTGATATAGCGGTTACTTTCTGTTTTTGGCTGATACAATCGCTGGCCATCAAATGTGCGGCCTGTATCAGCAGGTGTGATGCCTGAATTTTCTAACACACCTCCAATGAGCTGCCATTCAAAACTCCCAATAGCTGTTTTCACAGGCGATGTTGTATTGAATGTTAAGTGTGCAAACCCTGGTGCGTTATTACTCATCAGCAATGAATTGCGTACTCCGGGACCCCACCAGAGATTTTCAGTTGATAATCCAAGTGAAAGTTTTTTATGGTTAAACCGGATGCTTGATTGCCCGGGAAAGATTCGTGAATAAACCCCCGCTCCATAGTTTTCAGGATTATCGATACGGTTTAAAACATTGTAATAACTTTTCCAGATGTTGTCGCTGAATTGAGAAGGGAAGGTTGGGAAATGGCTGTTTTGCGCCAATACAAATTCAGGTCTTAACTGCATGCTGATCTTGCCAAGTTCTGCATATACGCCTGCCGAAAAACGGCTTTGAAATCCTTTAGCCGGAATCATGGATCCGTCATTCCATCCATAGGGGTGATGGCTATTAAATTGTTGTGTGATGGTAAATGGCAGTAATACAAATTTTGTTTTTCCCTGTTGGAAAGTGGTGGTGGTGGAATTTCTTACTAACCGGGTAGCATAAAGTGAATCAGGGTTTACATAAACAGGTCTGATGGAAAAAGAAACATCAATATCCCTTATGCCTTTTACCTGTTCCCTTCTCCACACATCTTCCATTAAAGGTGTGCCCACCACAAGTGTTTGCGAAATTACATTCGTTGAAAAAAGAATAAGCGAAAGAAGAAAAATGTAGCCGGGCTTAAAGATCATAGGAAGAATTTATCTGAGCAGATCAGAAGGCATTCTTTTCGCCCTTTACCATATTAACGATTGTCTGAACAATGATCTGAAGATCCAGCCAGAAGGTCCAGTTCTCGAGATACCAGATATCATGCCGCACTCTTTCCTTCATCAGGTGCGGTTCCCTGGTCTCTCCACGAAATCCGTTTACCTGGGCCCAGCCGGTGATGCCCGGTTTCACCCAGTGGCGCATCATATAATTATCAACGCTTTCCTTGGAGGCGATATTCAAAGGAACCGGATGAGGCCTTGGTCCAACTACTGACATGGAGCCCATCAGCACATTAAAGAACTGGGGTAATTCATCCAGATTGGTCTTGCGCAAAAATTTACCTGTTTTAGTTACCCTCGGATCATTTTTGCAGGCCTGCTGATAATTTCCATTTTCATCAGTATCAACAGTGGTCTTTTGCATGGACCGGAATTTCCAGCAAACAATGATCTTATTATTCAGTCCCCATCTCTCCTGTTTAAAGAATACCGGGCCTTTGGTGGTTAACTTAATCACCAGGGCTATGATAGGCAGAAGCCAGCTCATAATCAACAGGATCACCAGGCTTGAAAAAACAATATCAAATGCTCTTTTATAAATTTTATTATCTACTATATCCAGCGGTAAAGACCGGAGCGTAATTATGGAAAGATTACCCAGATTATCTACGTGCATTTTGCCGTCACCGTAAATCTGATAGTCTGGAATAATGCGCACCCGCTTGCCCTGGCGTTCGGCAATCATAACAATATCACGGATCTGGGTTTGCTTGGTCATTGGCAGGGCTACAACAATTTCATCAAGTTCATGCTTTGCAATTACATTTTCTATTTCAGAAGTTTTACCAAGGTAATGGCCATTCAGCATTGGTTGCGTTTCATCGTCAAGGAAACCTGTAAGCTGTAAACCATA
>CBIHLW010000276.1:0-4492 GCA_966210755.1 uncultured bacterium | reverse complement strand
ACTTTGCTGAAACCGGTTAAGAGCTTTTCAGGGCATATTTCTGCTGGATAAAGCCAGGATACCAATTTGAAAAACAGGCTTTATTTCGTAACTTGCCTTCGTCCTTTTGAAGACCGTTAATCAGATTTTTAATCTAAACCTTTTAGTATGGAAAGACAATTAACAGTTACCGTTCCTGATGTTGCAGGTGAAGAAGGACTGACACAGGCCTGCAGGGAAGGCAGGTTGTTCCGGAATGATCCCAATCTGGAAGATCTTTATAAAGATGGCTTCCGCATCTACAACTATTCAATTGAAGAAAAGGAAACGCAGCCCAGAACATCACAAACAAGGGTGAAAGTTTTCCTGAAGAAATAACCATCCCGGCCTTCGAGCCGGGATTTTCTTTTAAGACAAAAGAAATTTACAATAACGTTTTAGCCTCGGCAGCTACACACCGGGCCATTTTCAATAAGGTTTGTTTTTGTTCCTCAGAAAAACTGATCTCGGTAACCGTTTTATTATTTCCTGTAAGCCTGATCACATTGACCTTTTTATCAGTGAGTCTTTTTAATTGAGAAGCTGTGGTCTGTGAATTTCTGAACGTAAAGTGAAAAGCGCCCTCACAATTCATTGAGCCGGTATTCTTAAAGTTTGATTTCAGTCTGTCACCTTCAAAGATCACCTGTGCCGTGGAGTGCTCATCAAAACACCTGGAGTCGTTGCGTATCCATAAAAAGAAATCAATTTCAGCCTTGGTAGCATCTACTGAAATGGATAAAGGAATGCCGCTTACATCAAAGGATATAAAGCCTGTTGAAATCCTGGTTTCATGGGTAAAGGGGTCAGTTTCCTTTTTCAACTGGCAGGAGTCCTGTCCTAATGAAAACAAGGGGCAAAGTAATGAGAGTAGGAACAATATTTTCATAAATGAATTATAGTTTTTAAAAATAGGAAATTGACAGCCAGCTGTTTGTTAAAAAAATGTATTTAAGTCCATGAGCAAGAACCGGCTGTTTCATTAGTTTGTCAAAGTTTTGTATTTTGAAAAGGCCTGTTAAACCCTGGTCAGGAAAACTTTAAGTTTCATGCAGCGCTTTTTTGTTTTTTACTGTTAAATCAATTGAAAATTGTTTTTCCAGAAGCAGAAATTAAACAGAAAGGCTGCACTTTTACACATCCAACCGGTATTCGGTATTTATGAAAAACTTTTCCTTACTTATTTTATTGTTTTTCATTGCCTGTTCAGGCTATGCACAGTCATTTAAGGTGCATGGTAAGATCACCAACAGCAAACTTGAACCACTGGCCTTTGCTACCATACAGGTACAGGAGCTGGAAAGAGTTGGAACAACTTCCAGAGAAGACGGCAGTTATGAATTAAACCTTGAGATCGGGAGGTATAACCTGCTGGTAACCATGATTGGTTTTAAAACCCAGATCATGAACCTGGTGCTGACTAAAAACCAGGAATTGAATTTCATTATGGAAGAAGAAGAAGCGCCCATGATGGAAGACATAGTTATCCGTGTTAAAGTAAAAGACCGGGCGGAAGAGATCATGCGGAATGTGATCCGTAATAAAGACCAGATCACATCAGCAGCCGGTGCCTATTCGGCTAAGGTATATATCAAGGCCCTACAGCAGGATTCCGTGTTGAAGAAAAAAGACAGGGCAAAAACTGATTCTACTATATTCTCTAATCCTGACACCGATCTGGAGAACATGGCCATGACCGAGGTTTCCTTACTGCTGGATTATGAATCTGACGCAAGAATGAAAGAAAAAAGGGTAGGCGTAAAGAAGCATGGTGATGCCGAAAACCTTTTTTATCTGTCTACCACCGAAGGAAACTTCAGCTTTTACAACAATCTTGTAAGGGTGCCCATGATCTCAGAAGTACCCTTCCTTTCACCTGTAAGCTATAGCGGACTGCTCGCTTACAGATTCAAAACCATCAGGCGCGAACGAAGAGGCGATCATACCATATTCACTATTGCCGTAAAACCCCGGCAGTTAAGTAATGCTACCGTTGAAGGCGAGATCACTATTACAGACAGTGCCTGGGCCATTCTTCATACAAGATTCAGTTTTCCATCCTACCACCTTCCGGAATATGATTTTTTTGAAGTGGTTCAGGATTATGGCCTGGTAGATAACAAAGCCTGGATGCTGAAAAAGCAGCAATTCAATTATTACTCTAAATCGGGGAAAAGAAAATTATCCGGACAAACCCTTGTGGTATACTCTGATTACGAATTGAATAAACAATTCAGGAAAAACTATTTTGGACTTGAAGTAAGCGCTACCACTCTGTCTGCATATGAAAGGGATACCAGTTTCTGGCGTACAGTGAGAACCGAACCATTAACAGATAAGGAAGTCCGCTATGTAAGATACAGGGATAGCATTTTTTCAATTATTCATTCAAAAGCTTATCTCGATTCCATAGACAGGGTGAATAACAAGGTTACCTGGAAAAAACTTGGATTTACAGGAATGACCTTTTACAACCGTGAAAAAGAAAGGACCTGGGTTGTACCTCCTATTATTTCACTTTATGAACCATTCCAGTTTGGTGGAGGGCGTATCAGGCCTTCCTTCTATTACTACAAAAAATATACTTCGAAAAAAGATATCACACTCTTCACAGATATCAGTTATGGTATCCGAAATAAAGACATCAATGGAACCATAAGGTTAAAGCGGATGTACAATCCATTTAACCGTGGATTTTATATGCTTGAGTTGAACCGTGACTTTGACCACATATATGAAGGCGATGCATGGATCAATCAGATACAGCGAAGCAGTTATTTTTTGAACAACTACCTGGCGGCTGGTCATGGATTGGAGATTGCCAACGGCTTGTTTCTTTATACTGAGGCAGATCTTGCCATCAGAAGGTCTGTTGTGGGTTATAAAACCAATCCTATCTCTGATAGTTTATTGGGAGATATTCTGGAAGACAACCAACCCATTCCATTTGATCCCTACAATGCAGTTTACCTGAAAGGAACCCTGAAATATACACCGCGGCAAAGATTTGTAAGAGAGCCGAGGGAAAAGATCATTCTCGGGTCTAAATGGCCAACGTTCTATATAAACTGGCGCAAGGGAATCCCTGACCTTATAGGCAGCGAAGCCAATTTTGATTACCTGGAACTGGGCATGGAACAAACCATCAATATTGGCATCATGGGTAATTTAAGGTATAATGTAAAAACCGGGGATTTTTTCAACAGGAAGGAATTGAAATTACTCGACTATCAATTTCAAAGAAGAGGTGATCCATTCCTGTTCATGAATCCTGATGAAGCTTTTCAGGCACTGGATTCTACTTTTCCGGTGTTCCAGAGATTTTACCAGGGACATTTTGTGCATGAATTCAATGGCTCCCTGCTCAATAAAATTCCTTTATTAAAAAAACTTCAGCTACGCGAAATAGCAGGAGGCGGATATTTATACGCACCTGAACGCAAACTCAGATATGCAGAACTATTTGCGGGAATAGAAAGAGTTTTTAAATGGCCTTTCAATCCATTGACCAAGTTCAAACTTGGAGTGTATGTAGTTGGATCTGTTGCCAACAAATTCACCAACCCAGTTCAATTCAAGGTTGGACTCACCACGTGGAATAAGAGAAAGAATAAGTGGAACTAAATGCTTTGTTGATTGGGAAGGCCAGCTAACTATTCAGGTGTTTTTCCATTATTATAAATTCAACAGGTTCTCTTGGTATGCCATATTCCGGATCGGTATGAAAAGGCCTTTTCCTGCCTGAATCCCTGTAACCATGTTTTTCATACCATGCTATCAATTCCTTTCTTTTTGAAATTACGTTCATTTCAATAGTGCTGCATTTTTTTAAAATACCATAGGCCTCTGCACCGGCTAAAAGTTTTTTCCCTATACCAAGCAACTGTAAAGACGGGTCTACAGAGAACATTCCCAGGTATAAAAATTCATCATACCGGTGTAGGTAACCGCATCCGGTATTTGTATTATTGATGGTATACTTATGCATAACAGCAGAAGAACTGGCAATGATTCTTTTAAGTTCATTGTGGTCTGTTCTGATATCTCCTGCAATCAGATCAGCTTCATGTGTCCATCCTTTTTTTGCCTCAGGCCCCCTGTAGGCGTGGTTCACCAGTTCTACCAGCCGGGGAATATCATGAACATCAGCGATCATAATTTGAGGATCTTCCAACATCCTATAAAGATAAATACCACAAGCCCATCTGCGAAGCTTATAAAAAAAGCCTTGCGTAAAACAAGGCTTAAAATGTTATTGAACAATATTTATCAGGCAAGGCTATTCACCAGCACATAAAAACTTACACCCCAGAATGTAAGGAATAGTAATATCATAAATATAGTTGTACTCAGATGAAATTTCTCTCTGTTATCATCGTTAGCCACCAGTAATCTTTGCAACACTTGTTTCATATATAATCAGTTTAATAATTTATACCTACTATATTGAGAATAGTGTGCCATAAATTCTATC
>CBIHLW010000275.1:0-4502 GCA_966210755.1 uncultured bacterium | reverse complement strand
CTTCTATACAGATCCCGGAGAGATGGAACTAATTACTGAGAATTTTGAAACCAGCGGAAGGCCCTGCATCTCCCAAAAAGAATTGAAGGGAAGCAAAACTGAAGAAGTCCTTTCCGCTTTTGATAAGGAACATCAAAAAATAAACAGGCGATTTATTGCAGCAGCGGCAAATAAAAATCTGAAGCAATTGTCAAATAACATGATAGAAACTTACCGCCATTCATTTGTTTCCATTGATGTGATACATCGTGTGAAGGCAGAACTTGGAAAGGAATGGACGGAAACTGCATTGAACATGATAGACGACAGTATAAGCCTGCCTGCAAAGGATCACATCATGAGAACATTCATGTCTGATGAATTACTCCGGAAAGGCAATTATATTGATTTCACCCAGAGCGACATTGATGGGTTTCCCTTCACCCTGTCTTCCTTAAAAGGTAAATATGTATTGCTTGATTTCTGGGCTTCCTGGTGCATTCCCTGCAGAAAGGAAAATCCGAAACTCAAATTGCTTTATGAACAATACAAAGAAAAGGGACTTGAAGTGATAGGTGTTTCTCTGGATACTAATGAAGAAAAATGGAAAGAAGCGGTTGAAAAAGATGATTTACCCTGGATACATATCAGTGATCTGAAAGGATTCAATAATGAAATATCCAGCACACTTGGCATTCGGAGCATTCCAACAACTATCCTAATTGATCCTGAAGGAAAGATCGTAGATTTTAATCTTCGTGGAAATGAACTTGAAAAGGCAATAGAAAAATGGCTTAGTAATAAGGACTGATCATCAGATAAACCAGCGGACCGCTTATGGCCACATAAAACCACATGGGCCAGGTTTTTTTTGCGATCTTCCTGTGGTTTTCGTTTTCATTGATCAGGGCGCGGTAGGCTGTGAATAATATAAACGGAAGGGAAACGCCGGCGAGAATGATATGCGTACCCAATAAAAAGAAATAAAAATAACGGATGCTGCCTGCGGTAGCTTTTTCCATCTCATCTACTTTGCCGCTATGATCCAGGTCACCATAAAGTGTTGAACCGCCAAGCAACTGATGCGCTATATAAGTAAAAAGAAAAAGAACCGATAATCCCATGGCGAGGAACATGATCTTTCTGTGCAATTCAAGCTTCCTGTTTTTTGCTGCAAATAATCCGGCCAGTAACAACACGGCCACTATACTATTGATCACCGCATTTACAAGTCCCAGCAGGTGAGGATCGAAGGGCAGGTCCACATCAAGCGTAACCCTTTCCAAAGCGGTTACAGCTAAAAAAATGACGGCTGAAAAACTGTAAATAATGATCCTTGCACGCCTGTCATTTTTTGTAAGTGTAAGCTTCATGACCTTTTTCCTTCCTTTTTCATATAAATGACAAGTAAAATAATGGCAACGATTGCAATGCCAAAAACGATGGCTATCAGTTCAAGCTTACCCGCAAGTGGTGATTTTTTATCAGGAGATTTTTCAACAGATAAAAGAATGATATCCTCTGCAAGTTGTTTGAGGTCGGTTGAATCAAGACCATTATACAGATTTACATTACCGTTCTTATCCCTTCTGGCCCTGATCACTCTTTGTTTAACTATCAACACAAATTGCTGCGGATGAATAAAGGAGGTATCGATCTCTGTTTCTGAAATACCAAGACTCATTCCATAATAAGCCAGGTCATAGATCTCTTTTTTATCTCCGGTCAGCAACCACCAGTTCCTGGGATTGATCTGAAAGCGGTCAGCATATTTCTTTAATGCTTCCACGCTATCTCTTTCCGGATCTACGGTAAAAGAAAGGAAATGTATAAAATTGGCTTCCCTGTTTCCTACTTTATCAGAACTCTTGATAGCATCCTGCAGTTTTTTCATATTGGTGGTCATTGCAGGACAAATAGAAGGACAGGTAGTAAAAATAAAATCGGCAACCACTATTTTTCCTTCCAGGTCTTTCCACGAAACCTGCTGGCCCAGCTGGTTGGTGAGACTGAAATCAGGAACTTTCTTCCAGATGGTATCCGTTATTTGTTTTCCATCCTCCACTTTTGTTACAACAGAATCTACAAACAACCTGTGAGGCATGGTTACCGTTGGAACAAACCTCATGATAAAGTAAGCAATCAGGGATATGCCTACTGCCAGAAAAACTCCTATGACAGCGCTTTTGTTCATAATCTATGATGACGAAGCCGGTAGCCAATAGCTGATAGCCAATAGCCAGCAACAACATCGCCTGCAAAATTATGCAGGCGATGTTGAAAGAATATCATTATAACAAACTATTAATCGAGTGGGCGGATACTTGTATCTGCAGACTGGTGTTTTTTCTGCATTTGTTCATTCTTATATTGCTCATATCCATCATACCTGTTACGGTTTGTACGGTATGAATTACCGTCCCAGAGAAATGCGGCAATAAACCAGATGAATAGCATGAGCGGAACCACTACGGTCATGATCATGTTCCTGATCTCATCGCCAAGGTGCATAAAAACAGAAACGATGTAGTAAGCCTTGGCAAGCGTAAGTATGCATACCACGCCTTTGAACATAAGTATCAGCAGTTCGCTTGGGTTTTCGCCTTTGTGAATATTATAAATACCAAGTCCTATTGCGAGTTCAATGACGGTGATCACTGAAAGCAGAATAGTTGTATTGCGTACTCTCTTTTTGAATGTATTGTCATCAATATGATGATGAAAGGTCACTTCCGACGATGTATCTTGATGCTGCATAATTCTTCAGTAATTTTAAATTAGATAAAAACATAAGAACACGAATACCCAAACCAGGTCTACAAAGTGCCAGTACAGGCCACCTTTTTCAATCATCAGGTAATGTCCTCTTTTCTCAAATACATTATTCTGGGTCATGATCAACATAACTATATTGATGATAACACCTGAAAATACGTGGAAGCCGTGAAAACCCGTAATACCATAAAAGAATCCTCCAAAAGCAACCGGACCGGTTTCCCTCACGTGCAATTCAGCCACATTGATGGTATTGCGTAACTGATCGTCGGACATAAGGGCAAGCTGGTCATGATTGAGTTCATGGTTCGACATGGATGCCAGTTTCACCAATACATCATGAGGAGTATTTTGTAAAGCATTTGTTGCCATGGCCGCATTTACAGAAGATCCCCAGGGATTCACTGTGGTTGTTTGTCCAACAATGTCTATCTGATTCCCAACCAGAACCGCATGTTCGGCAGTGATAAGGTGATGCCATTCCCATGCCTGGCAGCCCAGAAACGCTAATCCGCCAATGATGGTCCAGATCAGCCATTTAACCACTCCTTTTTTATCCTGTTTATGGCCTGCATGTACCGCAAGCACCATGGTAACAGAACTGATGATGAGGATAAAGGTCATCACACTTACAAATGCCAATGGAAGGTTGGCGTGACCGGCTCCCGGAAATGCATTGAATACTACGTTAGGGTCGGGCCAGAAATTCTGGGAAAAACGGATGGTACCATAGGAGATCAGGAATGCACCAAATGTAAATGCATCACTCATCAAAAAATACCACATCATCAATTTTCCATACTCCAGGTTAAATGGGCTTTTACCTCCATTCCACCAGTTCGTCTTTGTTGCCGTAGCATGTGCCATATTCTAAATTAATTTCGTTTTTGCTGTTAGCCTATCCAGATAAAAAATATCAATAAATACAACCACAGTATATCTACAAAATGCCAGTAGGTACTCATCACTTCTATACCTGTTGCATTGTAATTTCTTGTACTGCTGAAAAATTGTTTTGCAGAAATTACTATTAATGCCACTATTCCGCCCAACACATGTAATGCATGCAAACCAAATATGATGTACAGGAATTGTCCTGCTCCCGCACCTTCAAACTTCACCCCGTGCTGCCACATAAAACTGAAACCCTTCCATTGCAGGAACACAAATAATATTCCCAATACAAGTGTTACCAGAAACAGTATACGAAAGCGCCTCATTTCTCTTTGTTTAAAAGAACGCAAAGCTGCCTGAATAGTGATACTGCTTATGATCATTACCGCTGTCGACCACCAGAAGACAACAGGCGTTTCAACACCCTGCCATCCCGCCTGACCGCTCTTTACTATATAAGCGCTCGTTAATCCTGCAAACATCATAATGATGCTGGCTATCGCTACCCATAAAGTAAATTTATGCGGATGAATTCTATTTTGTTGTTGTGTACTCACAATGTCCATGATAATTTCACCAATATTTTAAAAGCTTCTTCTTCAATTTTCCTTTAAGTCAAAATGCAAAAAACGCTGAGACTTTTTATCCACCCATTAACCTCTTAACCACGCTCCTTCAACCTCTTAGCCACTCTCCTTTAACCTCCTTCCACTCCTCAACCTCTTTCCACTTCTTTAACCTCTTATCCATCTTTCAACCTCATTCCACTCCTTTACCTCTTATCCCTCTTTCAACCTCCTTCCACTCCTTTAACCTCTTAGCCACTCTTAGCCACTCTTAGCCACTCTTAGCCA
>CBIHLW010000274.1:0-4527 GCA_966210755.1 uncultured bacterium | reverse complement strand
CATTAACACGGAAATCCGCGAAATTCAGCAGGCCATCTGCATCCAGTATGCCAACCAGGTCAACATTATCAAAGTCGAGCCCCTTCACTACCATTTGTGTTCCTACCAGTACATCAATTTTTCTTTGTTCAAATTGCTGAATGAGCACATCATGCGAATTTTTATTTTTCACCGTATCAAAATCCATCCTGCTGATCTTCACCTCCGGTAATTCACCGGCAAGCATCTCCTCTATTTTTTCTGTTCCAAAATTCTTCTGTATCAGTTTATCACTTCCGCATGCCTGGCAGGTTGGTGTTGGCGGATAAATATTCCCGCAGTAATGGCATTTTAATTTATTTGAAAACTTATGATAGGTTAGCGATACATCACAATTGCGGCATTGTGCTATCCAGCCGCAAACCATACATACCTGGTAAGGCGCATAACCCCTGCGGTTCTGGAAAAGGATCACCTGTTTTTTCCTGTCCACCGTTTCCCTTATCGCTTCTATCAATTGAGGGGAAAGCATGATTTTTTCTCCGGGTCGCCGGGCTATCATCCTGTTATCCACCATTTCAATGGATGGTAACTTTACATCCCCAAATCTTTCCTTTAATTCCACCAAACCATATTTTTCATTTTTTGCATTGAAATAAGTTTCCAGTGCGGGAGTGGCGCTTCCCAATAAAACTTTTGACTGGGTTAGTGAAGCCATATAAATAGCAGCATCTCTTCCATTATACCTTGGAGCGGGATCGTGCTGCTTATAGGAAGTATCGTGTTCTTCATCACAAATGATCATCCCCAGGTTCATATATGGAAGGAAGAGAGACGACCGGGCACCAAGCACGATCATTAATTCACCGGTTTTTACCTTATTCCAGATCTCTACCCTTTCATTCTGGCTGAATTTGGAATGATAGATGCCAATATAACCACCGAAATGTTTCTGAAGTCTTCTGATTATTTGTGAGGTCAGGGCAATCTCAGGTAACATATACAAAACCTGCTGCCCCTTGCGGATCAGCTGTTCAATCAGTTTTATATAAATATGTGTTTTGCCGCTCGATGTGATGCCATGAAGCAGTGCCACCTGTTTGGTTAACAACACCTCCTGCAATTTTTCATAAGCCGCCTGTTGTGAAACGGTCAGTTCAAAATCTACCTGTACATCCCTGGGTGCATAATGTATGCGGTCAATACTTCTTTTTTCAATCCTTAATATGCCCTTGTCCACCAGCCCTTTTAACTGGGCATCGCTGGCTCCTGATTTTTTCAGCAATTCCGCTTTTGTTACTTCACCCTGTGTTTTTATCAAATGGAGGTAAGCAAGCAGGAGTTCCATTTGTTTCGGTGCACGTCCCCAGTTATTCAATAATCCGGAAAGCTTTTCCTCATTATCATATTCATGATCCAGTAGAATAAAACTTTCTTTTTTGGGATTGAATGTCTGCTTCAATGATTCCCATACAAAACAAACCTTCTTACCTATCAGTTTATTTACGACGGGATATACATGGGGAACATCCAGGATCTTTTGAACTTCCGTGATATTTAGTTCATGTTTGATGAGCAGGGCTTCAGCTATCAGGTATTCTTCATGGTCAAGATCGGAAAAATCATCTCCATATTCTTCATTTAAAACAATAATGGTTTCACTGGATAATTTAAAATGCGCAGGCAGGGCTGCAGCCATTACTTCACCTTCCGTGCACATGTAATATTCAGCCATCCATTCCCACAACTGCAACTGGTATGGCTGAATCACCGGCTCTGTATCCAGTACATTTATGATCTCCTTCACCTCAAAAGCAGGCGTATCGTTATGAATCCGTTTTACAATTCCTGAATATTTTTTATTCTTTCCCAGGTTCACCTCCACCCTGCATCCTACTTTAAGCAGATCCAGCATCTTCTGAGGTATGTGCCAGGTGTAATTTTTGGGTAGCGCAAGGGGTATGATGACTTCAGCAAACATGAGTTGTAAAAATAGGGAGGAATTAGGAAGAGCGCGTGCGAGAGTGGGAGCGGGAGCGGAACCTTAAACCTCACCTCCGATCCACTTCGCTTTTCTCCGAATCAGTTCTTCTTCCATCATTTTGTATACTCTTTCTTTTAACATACCAACATCATTTGCATTCAAACCCTTCACGCCTACTTCTGGAAGAAAAATGGCTTTGCTGGGTCCCGGGTTGAGCGACATGATGCTATTGTAGTGCATACGGTCGTAAGAATTCAGCAACAATACAGGTTTGATGGGTGTACCCGTTTCAATGGCCATGCGGAAGGCGCCGTCGTAAAATGATTTCAGGGGCTTTTGTGTTTTATTGAATGTGCCTTCGGGAAAAACAAGGACAGAGATCCCTTTTTTTAATAAGGCTTTTAATGTTATTACACTTTTGATCCTGTTCTCAGGACTGCTCCGGTCAACAGATACGATCGACATTTTATAAATGAATCCGAAAACCGGAACCTTTGTTGTTTCCACTTTTCCAAGCGGCCGCACAGCATGCCTGATGGTTTTTGGAAGAATGGCCGCATCAAGGTAGGAAATATGGTTAGCCACATAGATGTAGGACTGTCCTTTCCTTAACTTCTGCAGGTAAATATTTCTGTGATGTATGAATACCATCGCCATCCATACATCTGCCCAAACCATGCAGGCATAATAAATAAGATTCCCGGCTCTTATTCTTCCGAAAGGCAATACCAGCAATCCCCAGATAAAAACAGGGATCATCAGCAATACAAAACTGATCATGGCATACACCGCATAAATCAATTGAAAAGGCCTAATAAGGATATGCATGTAAATGCCCGTGGTTTAAATCAGCAAGAACCAGATCATTTTCTTCATCTGCAACATAACAATTGGAAGGACAGTCAAAATCTTTTTCAAGATTGTAACAGGTAACTACTTTGGTTTCTTCTGCACACTGTGCAAAGATCACCCTGATTTGATCGCCATCACTTGTTCTTCCCTGCAAGGCATAGGTTGGACAGGGCCGGTCTCTCCGGTTACTCCGGTTAAGATTGATGATACCTTTTGTCATGATCTCCTCTATTTCCCTTTTGCTGATCTGCCTGCAATCCATTCTGCATAAGGCATGCCTGGTATAAACCAGTTCACCGGGACTGCGGTCGAAGATCTCTTTTTTTTCAGGTTCCTGCCACCTGCTAACCAGGAATAGTCCCAGTATAACCAGCACTACGATCAGTGTGTATGTAGCTTTTTTTGACCTCATCCAGCCTGCAATGATAGGCCAATATTAAATTTTTTGACCGGCTTTAAACGGTTTATTTCGGAACCGGTCAACTGAAATACCAGGGAAATCAGGTTGGTAATTTTGAGCCGGCGCCTGTGGACTGAATTGCTTTTTCAATCAGCTGTAGTGAATGAAGACAGAGGCGGAGAAATCATGTAATCCCAATCGTTCCTTCTTTGTTGCCATTCATTTCTGCAAGGGCTGCCATAAAATTTAAACAATCCTTTAAGGGAATTGGGAAGACAGGAATTTCAAAGCAGGGGCTTTTATCTACCTTTGCCAATCATGCAAAAACAGCGGACAGTTGCCTTTCATACACTGGGTTGTAAACTTAATTTTTCAGAAACCTCCACCCTTTCACGTCAAATGGAAGCCGAGGGCTTTGGTAAAAGAGAGTTTGACGACCTGGCAGACGTGTATGTGATCAATACCTGTTCGGTTACCGATAATGCGGATAAGGAATGCAGGCAGATCGTACGCCGGATACAGAGAAAAGCACCCGAAAGCCTGGTTGTGATCACAGGATGTTATGCCCAGTTAAAGCCAAAGGAGATTTCGGAAATTCCGGGTGTTGACCTGGTATTGGGCGCCGCAGAAAAATTTAACCTGGCGGCTCACATTCGTGAACTGGCCAAGGGCGATTCGGCCCGCATCAGCAGCTGTGATATTGAAGATGTAAGCGGATTCAACGCATCTTATTCACTCAATGACCGCACACGCACCTTTTTAAAAGTGCAGGATGGATGCGATTATACCTGTTCTTTTTGTACCATTCCCATGGCACGCGGTAAAAGCAGGAGCGATAGTATCAGCAATGTGATTTCAAATGTAAATGAATTAGCTGCCCGCGGCGTTAAGGAAATTGTACTGACCGGGGTGAACCTCGGCGATTTTGGAAAAGGCCCTGATGGTACAAAAAAGAATGAAGAGGATTTTTTTGGGCTGGTACAGGAGCTGGATAAGATCAGTGGTATTGAACGATACCGCATTTCCTCTATCGAACCCAACCTGCTTACAGACGGGATTATTGAACTGGTAGCAAAAAGTAAAAAGTTCATGCCCCATTTTCATATTCCTTTGCAAAGTGGAAGCAATGAAATACTTGGAGCCATGCGCAGGCGTTATAAAAGGGAATTGTATGCAGAGAAAGTTGAAAGGATCAAAACCCTGATGCCGCATTGTGCCATTGGTGTGGACGTGATAGCAGGGTTTCCGGGAGAAACAGAAAAACAATTCAAAGAGACCTTCGACTTTATTCATGACCTGGACATATCCTACC
>CBIHLW010000273.1:0-4528 GCA_966210755.1 uncultured bacterium | reverse complement strand
AACCAGAAGTTTGATAAACCTTTACGTACAAATGAAATGCAGGTAATGGTAAATCCGGTTGAAGAATGGAAACAGATCTTTATGGATGCGTGGAGACTTCAGCGCGATTATTTCTATGATGCAAAAATGCATGGTACAAACTGGACCGCCATTCGCGACCGCTACCTTAAGATGCTTGATGGGGCCTTGACACGCGAAGAAGCAGATTTTGTAATTGGTGAAATGATCGGTGAACTGAATGCATCACATACATATCATGGAGGTGGTGATATAGAAAGATCCAAAATGCAGAATGTAGGATACCTTGGAATTGACTGGCAGGCAGAAAACCAACACTACAGGATCAAAAACATCCTGAAAGGTGCATCATGGGATGCTGAAGCAAGATCGCCATTGGATATTTCTGGTGTGAATATCAAAGAAGGTGATTATATACTTGCCGTAAATGGCATTCCGCTTACAACAGATACGGATCCCTTTATTGCCTTCCAGGGACTGGCCAATAAAACCATTGAGATCACGTATAACAGTACACCGTCAATGAATGGTGCCAAAACTGCTATTGTTAAAGCAATGCCAGATGAATATCGCCTGCGTCACCTGGCATGGATAGAAAGCATGCGTAAGAAAGTTGAAGAGGAAAGTAATGGTGAAATTGGTTACATCTTTGTTCCCAGTACAGGTGTTGACGGACAAAATGAATTAATGCGCCAGTTCAATGCGCAGTGGCATAAAAAAGCGCTGATCATTGATGAAAGGTTTAATGACGGCGGACAGATACCCGACCGTTTTATTGAAATGCTCAACCGCGACCCGCTTGCTTTCTGGGCCATTCGCGATGGCGAAACCTGGCCATGGCCCCCATTCGCACATTTTGGTCCCAAAGTAATGCTGATCAATGGCTGGAGCGGATCTGGCGGTGATGCCTTCCCGGATTATTTCAGAAGGAAAAAACTGGGTCCTCTGGTAGGTGCAAGAACCTGGGGCGGTTTGATTGGTATCAGCGGCGTACCGCCTTTGATTGACGGAGGCACCGTTACGGTTCCATCATTCCGTATGTATAATCCGGACGGCACCTGGTTCAGGGAAGGACATGGTGTGGAGCCCGATATTGCAGTACCCGAAAATTTAGGTATGATGGCTAAAGGTGTTGATCCGCAGTTAATGGCTGCAATTGAAGAAGCAAAAAAATTATTGAAGTCCAAAGAATTCAAAAGACCTGCAGTACCGGGAACTGAGAAGCGGGCGTATTAGTAAATAGTTTGTAGATATTATAAAGCCGGGGTAGATATAAAATACTCCGGCTTTATTATGCCTCCAAAAAAAATATTATATTCACTACTGTCAGAAAGGTCATTGGCTATTGGCTGTAAGCCACCGGCCGGCCCCATGACAATCCGGTTATGCCAATTTACATGGACGTACATATTGTTCCCGGTGTACAGGCAACAGATGTTGCACAGGCACACCATAAGGACCTCTTATTACAGGATAGCTATGGATGCAAATGCATGACCTACTGGATCGATGAAAAAAGGGAAAAGGTTTTTTGTCTTATAGATGCACCTTCAAAGGAGATCGTTACTGAATTACATAGCAGGGCACATGGATTAATTCCCAATAAGGTAATAGAAGTTGATAACTCTGTTGTTGAATCTTTCCTTGGCCGGATTTATGATCCTGAAGAGGCGGAAACCAACGCAGCAGGATTGAAAGTATTTCACGATCCTTCTTTCAGGATCCTGCTGGTAACTAAAACCATTGATCCCGTATTATTACAATATAAACTTGGAAAAGAAGAAGCAACAGATCTTATTAAAAAGCAAAATGAGATCATAATAAAACAGGTGTCACTGTTTGGCGGCAATAATGTTGAACATGCGGGTGAAGGCTTTATTGTTTCTTTTTCAGTTGCAGCCAAAGCCATTTCATGTGCGCTGTCCATCCGGGAAGAAATTGAAGATGCAGGCAAAACAGGATTCAGAATTGGAATTCATTGCGGAGAGCCAGTTGAAAAAAGCAATCATTTATTTGGCGACACCATTCAGATGGCCAGGCAATTATGCAATATATGCAAGGAAAGGAACCTTTCTATAAGCGGGGGCGTTAAAGACCTGGTATCTGCCGATCATATCCGTAACGAAAAAGTAATTTTTACACTTTCTCCCTCCGATGAAGCGGCGCTGGAGTCTATTTGCCATCAGCTTGAAGCCAACTGGCATGACCCTGAATTCAATATAGCAGATTATTGCCAGGCTATGGCCATGAGCAAATCACAATTATACCGTAAGTCGGTTGATCTTTTTGATCTTTCTCCCAATCATTTATTAAAAGAATATCGCCTTGAAAAAGCTAAGGAGCTACTGAAGAAAAGAAAGTATACCATCTCCCAGATCACCTATGATTCAGGATTTACAAGTCCTTCCTATTTTACAAAATGTTTTAAGAAAAAGTACGGGTTACTCCCGATGGATTATCTGGAACTACTGCAATGAGCGTACGAGAGGAAGAACGGAGAAAGAGCGCGGGAAGACGGGAGTGGTTGTAACCAGTTAATAAAAACTACCGGACAAGACATAAATATTTGATACCTTAATATCATCCTTTGAAGGCCGGATCCGCACTGCAAACTTTGCGGTAATGATCAGAATAACTGCCTGCTTACTTTTTCTCTTATCTGTCCTGGACAGTAATGCCCAACCTGTTATATATATCAATGCCGGCTCCAGAGCCAGCTATGGAAATTACCAGGATCTTACCATTTACGCAGATGGTAGCTGTTTTTATTCCTTGCGCGAGACCAATGGAGAAAGAAAAGATTCCTCCTCCTTCCAGATTTCAAAATCACAACTGGATTCCTTCTTTTTAAAAGCGGAACAAACAGGTTTTTTTAACCTTAATGCCAGATATGATGGAGGCCTGGCGGATGGTGCAGGTATTTTAATATCCCTGAACAACGGAGGAAGAAAACATAGTGTACATCTAATAAACACCGATGTACCGGCAATCAATGAATTGATAAATTGGTTCAACACATTATTGGATGTGCATCAACTACGCATCTATTACGGACAAAAGCAGCAACCATGAAAAGGTTTCTGATCATAATATCAGTTGTTATATTCATCCTGCTTCAAAGCTGTACATCCACACGAAGATTTGGCACTACAATAGAACGCGATGAAAATAATCCCTGCCAGGTTAATTTAGTAATACAGGTTGCGATACAGGGAACCGCTGAGGATGTTAAAACAGTACGTAGCGCACTTGAAGAATGCTATAACCAGGAATGTTTTATTCCCTGTGATACTGATAGCAGCAAGGGCTGTATGACTAAGATCACCGTTGTAGTAAAAAGCTTTGCTGAACTAAATGAGGATGAGCGAAGTGCATTTCATTACGTTGAAATGGTAAACGATGATGGGCTTCCTTCCAATGCGTACCTCGGAACGCCCAACAGCGGAGCGGTAAGTGGTACATGGAGAAGAAACCAGCCTGCAGCGGTTTACTGTCATGAGGTTCTTCATTTTTGCGGGCTTCCGGATAAATACTGTTCACGTTTATACGATCCCGTTACCGGCGCAGTTACAGTTGAAAGAAATTGTGACCCGCCGCCGGAACCATCCGGTGGCAGCTGTTGTGCGCCCACTGCAAGCCATACCCGATGTTCAACTCCCTGCGATGGCCACCATGATGATCTGATGGGTACTGTTTCGGCAAGCTTAAGTTGTGAAAACATACGCGATGTTTTAAAAGGAGCGGGACTGGATAATTGTCCGCAGGAATGCTGTGTCACGGACCAGACATTTACGAGACCTCCCCCTGAATTGCATGTTGTTCCGGGCTATTATCATTTTGGTGATAAGAATTTAAAATTTGGAAGCATAGGTGTGAGTATAGGAGCAAGCAAATACCTTGGATCTTCATTAGGCATTAGTGTAGATGGCGGTTATTATAATCATTCTGAAAAACAAAATGATTATCAGCAAAGCGAGGGTTTTATGCACATTACCGGCGGTATTAATTATCGTTTACCGGATATTTTTAAACCCAGTAAGCGTTTTTGCCTCACTACACACTTCAGGGGAGGCATAGCCAACTGGATCCAGAAATCCAGTTACATGGGTAATGATTTCAAAAACAGGGAGCAGTCATTGCACTTCAATCTGGGAGGTTCACTTGATATGCGAATCCATCAAAACTGGTCCATAAGATTAATACAGGCTGAATATGCACCAACGTTTTTCTTTGATGAAATGCAACACAATTACAGGCTGGGAGCAGGCATAGTCTATTCCAGATGAACGGAAGGAATTGAACAATAAAAAAAACAAAGATCACTGTTCATCATCTGCTTGTTTTAAGCATAGAAATACGATGATACAGAACATATGTTGCCCGTAAACTGAACCTGCCCATATTACTACCATTCCTTTACCGTTTTGACATGCTTACTGACCAAGAAAAATTTCTCCTTCTTATGCCCCAGCAAGTCATCACAAACTCATCAGTAACATAGTAATAATAC
>CBIHLW010000272.1:0-4534 GCA_966210755.1 uncultured bacterium | reverse complement strand
GGCACAGCTATTGCCTTTATAAGTTTAAATATTATAAAATGAAGACAATAGTATTAGGCGCCGTAGTATGCGCAGCTGCAGCAGGTGTGGTTTTTTATCTGACGAATCCTGAAAAATTTAATGAAGTTGTTGATGATCTTAAAGGTAAGGCTGATGATGCTTTGAGTAAGGTTAAGGACACATGGGAGAAATCAGAAAAAGATTACAGGGGAGCAACCGGTTAATGAAAAAAGGAGTAAGAGGTTAACATTTCCCTTCAAGGGATAACTTCAGCCTATCAGCGTCCTGGCTGGTTAATAAGCCAGGACCCTTTTATATTTCCTGTCCTATTTTTTCGAAAATGGAAATGGCTTCCTGTTGTAATTCATCAAACCTGGTTTCATAACTTTCCTCAATATTTCCGTTAGTAAGGAAAAAATTGTGCTTTTCACTATTAAGCCTGGTGAGGAAAAATTCATAACAATTTTCTTCTACTTTATACACTTTTACCACAGTGCCGTCTTTCAGGTTAAATGAAACAGGGAAGTCTGTAATCATACCGGTCTTAGTTTTATTATAGGTTGCAAATACAATGCTAGCCTGTTTATTAATGTTACAACAACGGCATAGCTCTTGAACTGAATAATATATGGAGGTGTGGACAATTGGACATTCAACCCGTTCTATTGAACAATTCATAGGATTGCTTAAAGCATTTGACATAGGTCTGTTGGCTGATGTAAGGCATTATCCGGGGTCAAGGAAATTTCCTCATTTTAATAAGGATGTTTTAGAAGTTGCTTTAAAACAAAATGACCTTGATTATGTGCATTTGCCCGGTCTTGGTGGAAGGAGAAGACCGTTAAAAGATTCGGTGAACACAGCCTGGCGGCATGCTGCCTTCAGGGGTTATGCCGATCATATGGCCACCAGTGAATTCAAGCAGTCACTGGAACAATTAGAAAGGCTCGCCTCAAAACAGCGCACTGCCTATATGTGTTCCGAAGCTGTATGGTGGAGTTGCCACCGGTCCCTGATTTCAGATGTGTTGAAATCAAAACAGTGGAAGGTATGGCACATTATGGATGCAGGCAAAGCAACGGAACATCCCTATACCAAACCGGCAAGGATCGTTGATGGCGTTTTAAGGTACGATGAAGCAGGATGATCACCAGGATAATTCAGGCAGTGTTTATTTACCGTCTCCGTTTGTTTTTTCCTGCCAGCAAAGCAATGCCAATGGTTGTAATCAGCACACCCGTTGCAACTTTTGTAATGAATCCCCTGCGGTTGAATCTCCATTCTGCTTTCCATCCCCGCTCTGCAAAAATATTTGGTATATGCCCCTGTTTCAGATCATCAATGATGCCTTCCACTGCATTTATCCTGTCGGCTAGAATTAATGTCATCCAGTGGCCTGAATGTCCTTCACTGAATTTGAAAGCATACCTGCGTAATCTGCCACTCAAACCAGAAGGAGGTGCAGAGGTTCCAAAAGCTGCTGTATGATTTGGGCGTTCATTGGAATGAAGGATTTCCATATTTACCGGCTGAAGGGGAGGCCTGGTATAATTTAACCGCTGGTGATCCGCTCCATTATAATGTTTCATTGGCGCATTGGGATGATCATCCGGGTTGGCATCAATGCCCCATCCCGGAATGTTTTTTTGTGCACCTGCTATTTGCCTGTCTCTATCCGGATCTGTCATTCTTTCCATAATTTAAATTTTAAGCCACCATGGCTGATGAAGGAATTAATATGGGTTTGATGCAGCCATCACGTTTAGCTGAAAAAATATGATAGGCATCTGCTACTTCTTCCAGTGGTATGCGATGGGTTATGATCCCTTTTGGGTCCAGTACTCCATTCATAACATGTTCAATTAGTCTTGGCAATAATCTTTTGACAGCTGTCTGATTAGCCCGGATGGTGATTCCCTTGTTCACTACATTACCAATTGGAACAAGATTCCATGTAGGCCCATAAACGCCAACAATAGAAACGATACCGCCTTTCTTAACTGAATTGATAGCCCACATCAGCGCAGTTGCAGAGCCAGCCTGTAATAGGGTTTTTCTTCCGGTAAGGGTTTGAAGTGTGCTGCCTGCTGCTTCACATCCAACGGCATCAATACAAACATCAGCACCAAAATATCCCGTGGTTTTTTTCAGGAATACCACCGGGTCGTCCATTTCTTTAAAGTTATATGCTTCACATCTGGAATAATTTCTGGCAAATTCCAAACGATATTCAAGATGGTCTATTACTATTACCCTGCCGGCTCCAAATAACCATGCGCACCTTGCGGCCATGATCCCAATTGGACCTGCACCAAATACCACAACCGTGTCGCCTTTTTTTATGCCTCCCATTTCCGCGGCCTGATAACCTGTTGGAACCACATCGGTCAAAAGAACCGCATCATCAAGGTCCATGCCTTTTGGAATAATTGTAGGACCAACATCTGCATAAGGCACTCTCACATATTCGGCCTGGCCTCCATCGTAACCTCCTGCAGTGTGTGAATATCCAAAAATACCACCAACAGCCGTGGCGGCCGGATTTGATTCATGGCAATTGCCAAATAATTCCTGTTGGCAGAATGGACAGGAACCGCATGCGATGTTAAATGGAACCAAAACATGATCGCCCGGTTTTAGATTCTGAACACCGGGGCCAATTTCTTCTACAATGCCTGTGAACTCATGCCCGAAGGTCATTCCAACCCTGGTATCAGGAACAAGGCCATGATAAAGATGAAGGTCGGATCCGCAAATGCAGGACCTGGTTACTTTCACTATGGCATCATTGGGGTGTAAAATTTCCGGTAAGGGCTTATTGTGGTCTGCGCGTACCCTGAACGGGCCCCTGTAATTCATTGCCAGCATATTTTTTATTTTGATTTTAATAATAGTTATTCATACAGATGATTAATGGTTGTAACCATTAATACTGCCAAAAAATATGCTGTAAAAAATATGCCGCAATATCACTGTAAATACTGCTGAGTGGTATTTAAATAATTTGAGCCGTCTGATCAGGCGGGCATGGCAGAAGATAAGTGATCAAAGCCCTGAAGAAGGGATAAAACCATTTGTGGTGTATGAAGATTGAATTCGGCGTAAGAAGCTTCGGGTCCCACTTTAATTGTAAATGCATTATCTCTGTTCAATAAAGCTTTGAACATGTCTTCATCTGTTCTGTCATCACCTGCAGCGAAAATATAATCGTAATCCTCATTTTCAATAACCTTTCTTACAAAGCTTCCTTTGTTTATACCGCTCTGCCTGAGCTCTACAATTTTCTTACCCATCATTACCTGCAGATGACGGTTTTCTACAAACAGTTTCAGTTCTGAAGCCAGTTCAAAGGCTTTTAATTTTCCTTCTTCATGGTCAGCATTTCTATAATGCCATGCAATTGAAAATTCCTTCTCTTCAACAAAGCTGTGTTCACAATTTTCAACATAAGGCTTCATGAGTTGGTGCGCATCTTTTTTCCATTCATTATTGGTATCAACTTCCTTTATCCAGTCGCGGTTTTTCCATTTATAACTGGCTCCATGTTCTGCAATAAGATTTACGGGGAGTGCTCCAAAGTGTTGTTCCAGGAATTCCTTATTACGTCCGCTCACCAAAAAAACATCGTTGGCTGAACTGGCAGACAAACTCTGAATGAGTTCAAGGAGCTCCGGACCCGGTACAGCCATTTCAGGCTTGGATGAAAAAGATACCAGTGTGCCGTCGTAATCCAATAAGATCAGTCTCTTTTTGGAAGACCTGTAGGCATCATATAAATTCCTCCTTGTGTACTCATCAAGACACTTGACCCTGAAGCCGGTTTGCCTTTCTTTGATCTTTTGCAGAACAGGAAGAAAATCAAAGGCCCAGTTATAATTTTGTTGAGACACATGGCTTTTAAAACTATCAACCATCACCAGCCTGTCTTCATAATGAATGATCTTTCTTTCATTATCAAGTCCGAGCACCATCAATACACATTGCAGGAAATTGATTGAGTGATCACTTCCATGAAACCCGATCAGGTCTGCACTCATCATTCCATTCAATAGTGTTTCCTGCCATTTTTTGGGTAACAACCTGAAAGAATTGTACGATGGAAATGGTATATGAATGAATAATCCAATGGTTAATTCCGGCAGCTGTTTTCTTAATATGCCCGCTAATGGAACGAGATTGTGACCGTGGATCCAAATAACGTCAGATGGCCTTAAATTGATTACAATGGCTTCAGCGAAATGCCCAACCAGTTTATTTAAGTGAGATGGGTCAGATAAGGAGTTTGTTGTTGTGGTAATTGAAATTTCATTCTGATCTTTTCTTTTGGGTACAAATACAGGAATGCAATTGAAATCCGCAGGTATCAACTTTGATAAATAAGACCATGTGGCTCTTTCGCAGTTCGCTTCGCCCGCCCAGAAGATCTCTGTAAATTGTTCGTTGGCCTTTTCCTTTACGAAAGCAAGAATGGCAGAAGAGACCGGATCGCCGGCTATTTCAATGTTATTTTCTTCTCCAAATGCCAGAGGCAGAT
>CBIHLW010000271.1:0-4563 GCA_966210755.1 uncultured bacterium | reverse complement strand
TGTAATAGTTTTTGCACAGGAAAAAACCACAGATATCAATGTGGACATCAACAAAGGCAGTGAGGGTGGTAACTGGTATGCATCTCCATGGGTATGGGTAATTGGTGCTGCCGTATTTATTATTTTACTGATCGCTCTCACCAGTGGGGGAAGATCACGTTCAACAAGTGGATCCAGTGATAAAGTAACGGTAACAAAAACCGTCACCAGGGATACAGATGTATAATGATAAGGCAAAAAATAAAGATACAAGGCCGCCTGTTACCATTTACTGTTCCGGATCCTTGTATCTTGTTTTTTTATTCTATTGCCCGTACCTGTTATGAAAAAAGAAATAAGGCGGTACAGGTTGGAGAATTTTCAAAAGGAGTTAATTCCATAGCAACTGATCATCGTCCTTAATGTCCATTTCACAAAAGGCCTCCGCAGTGAACTGTGAAGATTACCTGCTAACCGGATAATTATTTTCAATATCCAGATCAACAGCATGGGCCGATGCAATGGCGAAGCAGGTTGAAGATACCTGACAGGGATTTTTACAAATTATGATTTCGCCAGTCTTTTTCTTTTCCGTTCAAAATAAATAAGGGAGATGGAGATAAATACTACGCCAACAATGGAAGTGATCATGACCAGGGTGGTATAAAAATCCAGCCAGTTCATCTGGATCTTAAAAACAGTTTTCGTGAGCAGCACGCTTACACTGGCCAGGTAGCCAAAAGAATCAGCGAGGTAGATCAGGAAGCCAACATTGGCGGCATACCGGAAGGCCGCTATCATCCGGTCGAATAAAATGCTGTTATAGGGAATGTAGGTCATGTAAAGGCCAAGTCCCACAAGTGTCATCCATTGAAAAGTGCTCACCATTTTTTCCATGTAAAGCCATGTAATGATGCCCGATAAAAGAAAACCAGCCATCATAATGAATTGCGCCACCATGAAGGCCTTCATATTATTACGGATCATCACCATGCTTGCAATAAGGATCAGAATGGCAATGGAAATAAGCGTTTCGGTCTGGGCAAAAACACCGGCACTGAATGCTTCACCCGATGACCTCCACATGTCGGCCATAAAACTATCCCGCACCTCCCGCAACATGGTCACAAAAACATAGATCAGAACAAGCGATAATATGCCAGGCAGGAATGTTTTTACAAAAAGAGAGCGCTCTGCAGCATGCATGGGTACTCTCTGGGTCCTTTGCGCCACATCTTCCGCATCGGGTGGCGGTATGCGGCTAAGCAGGTAAACAAATAATAATAAAGGGATAAAAAATATAAGTGAGGTAACAAAAGGCATCCAGTATTCAGAAACGTTCCAGTCTGTCATCACAAACTGCGCAACAGATTTGGCAAGTCCCGGCCCGAATATGAAACTGACAGCTAATGAAGCACCGATAAAATCCGTTGCTCTTCTGCCTTCAACATAAGAAAACAAAACGCCCCATAACATACCAAGGGGAAAACCATTGACAGCCAGGGTCCAGAAATTATAAGGCGGGGGTATCAGTGCAAACAACAACCAGGCAAACCAGGATATGCCGATCAGAATGAGTATCAGTCTTTCCCTTCCTTGTCTCTTTAATTCCGCGATGAATTTAATGCCGTAGAATTTACTTAGCATATACCCTGCACCCTGCGTAATCACCAGGAGAATTTTATAATCCAGGCCAAAAGGCTGATATCCTTCAAAAGCAGCTACGTTGAAAGCCTTCCGGAAGGAAATGATGCAGGCGTATGCAGCAAAGCAAACGGCAGCAGCGAAGAGGGATGTCAGCAAGGGTGATCTGGTGGAAGGCAAATGGCGGTCTATTTTTTTACAATATACGGATGAATGAAGATTGATTGGTAAAGTGAAGAACAATGCCCGGAATGGACCACCTTTACTTCAATCATAAAAATCACGACCTGCCATATGCGAAATGCCGTAAACCTTATGAACAGTTGGGAGTTATAGCCTGGATTCAAAACAAAGGTGCTGATGTAAAAACACAATGCTGTGGCCAGGGAAAACTGGTCGGGTCAGGATGCAGTCCATTTTCAACCTCAGTTAACAGTAATCCATCCTCAAACATATTTTGTTCAATGTTGACAACACCATTAATTATGCAAAATTGACCCGGGAACGTTAAAACCTTATTAAAGAACCACCGCTGCGTAGTAATACGGTTGTCCTGCCTTGTCAGACGCTTTAGTTTTGTGCCGGTAGAAAAATATTTTGCTGTGGTTGTAACAAAATCAGCGCAGCCACCGTCTGATAGAACAGAAAACAAGGAACCATGAAACTGAGATATATTTTAAGAGAACATTCCGCGGTAATAGCATGTGCTGTTTTATTTATTCTGTTTTTTCTGATGACCATGGTCCTGTCAGGTCTAAACTGATTGCCTTCATAATATCTTTTTGTCATTCAAATAATAATTAGTTAACGCAGACTTCATAACCGGTTAACATGAACAGGGTTATTTTGGTTCATGTTAAAAACTTCATTTCCCGGACTGAGAAATAAAAGGGTGGCCTGCATTGTTTTGTTGATTGTACTTGTGATCTTTTCGTTTGTAAAGGTCAGCCATGCATTTTTCACTTTTTACCAGAATAACTAGGACCAGAATGTTCTCTAAAAAATCATGGTTTTCTGGCCGTCATTTTATCTTTATCCAAAAACAACCTGAATTCATCTCTGAGGGGGAAATAGTAAAAATTCCCATTGCGGATAAAGTAAATATAATTACAGGGAGCTCCGGCACGGGAAAAATATAATGTTTTCAAAGGCTCATTTTTAGAATACAGATGGATCTTACCTTCTGAACGGCACGCTCTGGCCTGTTCCTGAATAGAAAAAGAACCACCCAGCTGGTTAACCACTAACCGGATAGCAGTTGTGTCGGATGTTGCAGTGAATTTATAATAACGGCTATACCTCAAAGAATCTTCCAGGCTGTCATAATAGATCAGTTCCATACTGTCGGCGGTACTTATAGCCGGTTCAAGCTCATGTGCGCTGATAACAAGGCTGGCACTATCCGTTTGGTCCACTACCGGTTTTATAGTGGTTCCTTCTTTACATGAAAACAAAGAAACAATCAGCAATAATATTAACAGGTATGCATTCACGTTATATAGTATTAGTTAAAGCCGCTCCAACCTGGAGCGGCTTTTAAGAGAGTACAGATCTTACACGAGACTAATAAACATTATTCTGCGGATTGAAATTCGCCCATCCGCTGAGCCAGTTGGTATTTCCAAATGCACCACGGTGGTTAACATTTGTAAAGAAGGTATCAAGTTCTGTAAACGAGGCACCGTTCAATGCGGGAGAACCTGCTTTAGGCATGAAGCTGGGCGCATCCCAGTTGAAAGGCGCTTCCAGCATAATATCATTAGCATTGGAATAAGTTATTGAACCATTTGCTTCTGCTTTGGCCTGTACATCAGCAGCACTGAGAACTCCACCTGCAGTAGCATCTGTTTTATATGGATTTGACAGGGCATGAACCAGGTTGTTTTTGAAAAGTGAAGCGCCTGTATTGAACGCTTCCGCCGTTGCTGCACTTTCCATGGAGAACCCGCCTTTTGGAAAGCCCATCATGATGGAATTGTGGATCTCAAAGCGTACTGCCCTTCTCCACCTGTTGGCAAAATTGAGATTGGCCTGCGTATTGGGATCACCGTTAGGTCCTACCCAGGTAATATTGGAAAGAACAGGCTTTGTAAATGGAGTGGCAGAGGTACCGGTACCGTCATTATCTGCTTCAACTCCATTTCCGGCATCTGTATCTGCAATTTCCGGTCTGCGTTGCACTACTGCAAACTGTATCCTGCCGGTATAACCAAAATCAAAATCCAGGTCATCATCAGATGCTGCATAAGAAACCAGGTATTTGGCGTTTACCGTTCCTCCAAAAAATTCATAGGCATCATCATTACCGTATGAAACCTGGATGTATTCCAATGTTGTTCCTGAACCAACACCACCAAGTGTAAGTCCATTGATCTCCGAACCTGGTTCGGCTGCAATACCTGCATATTCAATTCTTACATAGCGCAATGTTCCGGAATTATCGCCGGCATTGGTGCCGCCATATCTTCTGTCCACGCCACCTTCAATCAGCGGGGCAGGGGAAAGAGGCCTGTTGGTTGGTGCATTTCCAAGAATGATGATACCACCCCAGTCGCCCCTGTTCCTTGATCCTGCAGGTTTTCCTGAAGTGAATACAATGGGTCTGGATGAAGTACCCAGCGCCTCAATTTTGGCGCCGCGTTCAATAATAACAGCGCCTTTCTGGGAAACGTCGCTTTTTAAAACAGTACCCCCGGGAATCCTGAATGTTGTTCCGCTGGTGAAATAAACATATCCTTTGATGGTATAGGAACCCCCATCGAGTGTGATATCTCTTTCGTATGATCCTACCAGTACCCTGGTTTGATTTGGATCGTCCGGATTGGTAACACCAGATGTTCCGTCGTCATCATTGAAATTTACTTTTACACAGGAAGTAATCAAAGCTGCCATTACCGCGACCATAAAGAATTGCCTGATCTTATTCATAAAATTTATCTT
>CBIHLW010000270.1:0-4583 GCA_966210755.1 uncultured bacterium | reverse complement strand
CACCATATAACACTGTTATGTAGGATACAGTGCATTAAATTTACTTAATGGCGAAAGTCTTTACCATTACGGAAGGATTGCAAAATCTCGGAGCGCTTAAAACCGGAGGTCAGGGTTCGGTTTACAAAGCAAAGCGAACCGGAGAAATGATTACTGCGGTAAAGATCCTGCCCACACCAATTTTCAATGAAAGTCATGATGATAAGAATTATGCTACTTTCCAGAATGAGGTTCAGAAATTAAAAAAGGTAAATGAAGAGCCCAATCCCAATGTGGTCAAGATCATCTCTTCAGGTTTGACCGAATCGGGCGGCTTTCCATTTATCGAAATGGAATTCATTGAAGGTCCAGATCTTGAAGAATTACTCAAACCACCACATCCTCCCGTATTCACTATCCGGGAAGCAGTAAAAGTAGCAGAGCATCTTTCTAATGCATTATCGCACTGCCACCGTTTGAATGTAAAGCATGGTGACATCAAAAGCAATAATGTTAAATTCAATGTTCATTCCGGAAATTACGTCTTGCTTGATTTCGGACTTGCTGTAATGTCTGATGAACAACGCCGCACAAGTTTAAGGCAGGCTGGTGCCATTGAATTTATGGCCCCTGAACAAAGTGAAGGCACCACCTTATTTCAAACGGATGTTTACAGTTTTGGGATTATTATTTATGAATTGCTTGCAGGCACAGTGCCTTTTCCGTTAAGGGATAAAAGTGATACGGCACGAAATCAGGTTATGCTGGCACATATGGATGCCTCGCTTCCGGATCTGTTAACCTTACGCAGACAAAACCTTCCTTCGGACTGGGATGATGATAAAAAAGCACTCGAAGTAAGTGTTCCAGCCTGGCTTATCAATACTATTTATAAATGCCTGGATAAAAAACCGGAGAACCGGTTTTCCAACGGAGTTCAACTGCACAACCATATTGTACGTAACAGCCTGGCACCTGTAGTAAAGCAGGAGATAAATTCATTTCAGTTAGAGCAGTTGAAAATTGAAAATGAAAAACTGCGGAATGAAAAAAAAGAATTGGAAACGGTACTGATGCGGTATCAAACCCCTCCGCAGTCGCGGGAACCCAACTATGTATCTACACAGGAGATACACAGGCGCTCTTCTTCATCCAGCATTCTTATTGCTTTTTTTATTACACTGGTGGTAATAGCTGCTATCATATTTTTTGCTTTAAAGGAGAATGATCCGAAATCAATTACTGATCAGCAACAGCAGACAGCAGACAGTATAAAACAACCGGTAACATATAAAGTAGCAGCCACCCGCGCTTATTTTCATAACCAGCCAGATGAATCAACCAGAAGAAGTGCATTTATCCCTGCCAATGCATCACTGGAAGGGACAGACGAAAAAAATGGTTTTGTTTATACTGAATTTACAAACAGTAAGGGGCAGGTGTCCATTGGCTGGTTGCGTAAGGAAGACCTGATTACGCTGGAAGAATGGACCACCCAGCAAAACAATGCAAGACAAAGACAGGAGCAGATCAAAGATCAGTTAAAGGAAGCGGCTGATTATATGAATAACAACCGGGTAACTGAAGCACTTGTAATTTATAGTGACCTGGCCGCACAGGAAGTAACTGAGGCCATGTATCACTATGCAAATATTACCCTGCAGGGTAAAAACAACCATCTCAGCTGCCAGGAAGCATTGTCTTTAATGGAACAGGCGGCAGAAAAAGGTCATGCTGCTGCAAAAAGAACACTGGGATTCCTGTATGTTTTTGCCGACCAGCGGGATGTACTGGCACTGAGCGGATACGAACAATGCGGGTACCCGAAAGATGTGATCAAAGGCACACAATTACTGATACAGGCTATAAGGGATGGAGATACTACAGCAAGGGATATCATGGAACAGATAAACCGGGAAGACGAAGTACCACCTTCAGACCAGTAATTTTCTTCTGGCAAGGTTTTTCCATATATCATAAAAAAGCCATGAAAGAAAAACAATTTGACCCTGCACGATATAATGAGAAATCTCCTGCACCAGGACTTGCAGCTGTAAATACGCATAATCCGGAAGAAGAAGAACCGGATAACGTACCTCCACAACAGGTGATGAATGAAGAAGAAATGAAAAGGGTTGAACAGGAACAAAACCGTACCCGGCAAAGCGAAAACGAAGAATTATAAAAATGAGGCGAAGGTCTTTTGCATGCGAGCATTGTTATTAACTTCATGCAAACAGATCTTATGCGATGGTTCTTTATTTTCTTCATTACACTTTATTGGTTCAATGCCGCTGCACAGAACAAAAGACCGGCTGATCTCGGCATTTCCATAGGGGTAATGCAAAGAGGCAACTTAAATGCCATAACGGATGTGCCTGGAGTTAAAGTGGGGCATACCACCATCATCAGGGGCGATTCGGTAAGAACAGGCGTTACGGCTATCCTGCCTCATGGTGGAAATATTTTTCAGCAAAAAGTTCCTGCTGCTATTTATACAGGAAACGGATTTGGCAAACTTTCAGGGGTTACGCAAATCCAGGAACTGGGAACGATTGAATCTCCCATTATATTAACCAATACTTTAAGCGTTGCTGCCGGGATGCAGGGCGTGATTCAGCACACATTACAACAAAAAGGAAATGAACAGGTGCGTTCAGTAAATGCTGTTGTTGGCGAAACCAATGATGGCGGATTAAACGACATCAGGGGTATGCATGTAAAAATTTCAGATGTTACCCATGCCATTCAACATGCAAATGATAAAGTGGAAGAAGGAAATGTTGGCGCAGGCACAGGTACTATATGCTTTGGATTCAAGGGCGGTATTGGAACTGCTTCGAGAAAACTACCGCAATCAGCAGGCGGGTATGTAGTTGGCGTACTTGTTCAAACCAATTTTGGCGGGGTGTTACAGATTGATGGTGTTCCTGTAGGTGAGGAGCTGAACAAATTTTACCTCTCTAACCAGTTGAATAAAAAAGAAGATGGTTCGTGTATGATCGTGGTTGCTACCAATGCACCACTTGATAGCCGCAACCTGGAAAGGCTGGCAAAAAGAGCCTTCCTCGGACTGGCCAAAACAGGTGGTATAGCGCACAACGGCAGTGGTGATTATATCATTGCATTTTCAACGGATAGTTCATTAAGGGTTCCGTATAATCCGGAATCATCCATTCAACATTTACCCGTGCTGCACAATGATTTTATTTCCCCTTTGTTTATGGCAGCCATTGAAGCCACTGAGGAGGCCATTATCAATTCCCTGTTTGCTGCAGAAACCATGAGCTCAAAGAATATGAAAGTGGAAGCATTGCCGGAAGAGAAAGTAATGGACATAATGAGGAAATATAATAGGGTGAAGAAATTTTGAGTTGGGGGAGATGGGAAGAAACCATCATTACGAATATTCTGCAGACACAATAATAAATCTCGTCTTCCTCCCTTACCCTATGAATTAATTGGCAGGGGATGATTATCTTTAAAAAACACTCCAGACTCATGACCAAAATCCTGCTGTTCTCAGGGCTTATTGCCATTCTTAACTGGCAAATGCCATTTCATAAAAACCTGTTCACTTCCTTTACAGGCCCTTTGCCTGCAAAAGAGATCAGAACCGGTGCAGATCAAACTGAAAAATATCTACCTCTTTTGAAAGGAAAACGGGTTGCCATTCTGGGAAACCAGACCTCTATAATCGGCAACACCCATCTTGTGGATTCCTTACAATCCTTAGGCATCCATATCGTAAAAGTATTCGGACCGGAACATGGATTTCGCGGCCAGGCCAGCGCAGGTGTTCAGGTAAAGGATGAAATAGATAAAAAAACAGGCATCCCTGTTATCTCTTTATACGGCCCTAAAAGAAAACCTTCAAAAAAAGACCTGTCTGATGTGGATCTCATGATCTATGATGTGCAGGATGTTGGCTGCCGTTTTTATACAAATATCAATGCGCTGGCGGAATTAATGGAAGCTTGCTATGAAAATGGAAAAGAACTATTGATACTCGACCGTCCCAATCCCAATGGATATTTTGTTGATGGACCTGTGCTTGACATGAAACTGGAATCAGGCATTGGAAGATTCCCAATACCTATAACACATGGAATGACCATTGGAGAGTTTGCGCTCATGATCAATGGTGAAGGATGGCTGAATGATAAAGTAAAATGCCAGCTCAGCATCATTAAGGTTGCCAATTATGATCATGATATGCCATATGAACTTCCTGTAAAGCCATCTCCCAATCTTAATACCCAGCAATCCATTTTACTGTATCCTACCACCTGCATATTTGAGGGTACAATTCTAAATCATGGGAGGGGGACCTATTTCCCATTTACAGTTTTAGGCGCACCGGCATTAAAAGGAAAATATGATTTTTCATTTACTCCCACTGGCATTCCGGGCATGTCTGAAACGCCATTGTATATGAATGAAGTGTGTTATGGTCTTGACCTGAGAAACTACGATACTGAAATTTTAAGAAGAGAGAAAAGGATCAACCTGCAATGGCTTAAAGAATTATACAAAGCTTACCCCGATAAAGAAAAATTCTTTGATCATACACAAAGCAAAGAGATCGGAAATGTGGATTTCCG
>CBIHLW010000269.1:0-4605 GCA_966210755.1 uncultured bacterium | reverse complement strand
TGCTCCTCGGGACGAAAAAAGCCCTCCATATGTTGATGGCTTTTTTTATTTTATGGTTTTTACACAAAAAAACCCCGGGAGTCCTGGGGTTTTTTAATTCATTTGAAAATTCCGGTGTTCATCTTACCTGCCTGTTGCCTATTCTTCCAGCAGCTCTATTATAAACTGCAGCAGGGAGTCGGGTGTATTTTCATTGTCTGTTAATTTCTTTACATACACTTCAAGGTTATCAAGATCTTCCAAACTGTAGTACAACAGTGCAACGGTAAAATCTTTGTAATATGTTTTATCTGCATCCTCTTTTTGGAGCCTGAATGAATTCACCAGATTGATAAATTCTTTTTCTCTATCTTCTTCTCCAATCGTAACGATCATTTCGAGCATGATGCCAGCCATGTCGTTTGCACCTAGTTTATAAGAAGGATCACTGAGTAGTTCTTTCAGCTCCGCCAGGCCTTTTTCACTATTCTTTTTGCTCTTAAAATAATTGACCCTGGCTTTTTTGGTTTCAAGTTTTACATGCTCCGGATAGTAGGCCCTGATCAATGATTCATACTGGCTGATGTTGATCTCATCTTTTACCAGACGGTCAAAACCAAAGGCTACGATCTTCTCCAGAAATCTTGCATTGAATGATTCTTCACTGATGCCCAGGGTAGCTGACACTTCATCGCGATTACTGAATAATTCATCAATTTGCTTTTTGCCGTTTAAACTGCCATGATCCATTACTATTTCAAGCATATCTTTTCCGAGAACAGGATAGGATACCGAAGAAATATACGAATTCACGATGCCGGGCAGGTCTTCGTCCTCGAGTTTTTCTGCAGCATGTATCCAGTTATGAAAATCTTCAGGGGCCAGCTTATTTTTCTTTGCTTTTTCTTTTAAAGGATAGTATTGTGTTTCAGGATTAAAGGCTGTTTTTCCAAGTTCTATAAAATCCTCAGATTCCATAGCGCCTATATATTTATGAACCACCTCACCATTTCCATTGATAAAAAATAAAGTTGGATACGAGGCTACATTGTATAATTCAGCCAGCTCAATACCTTCACCTGCCTCCATATCAATCTTTACATTGATGAATTTTGAATTGAAGTAATTACCTACTTCCTTATCGGTAAAAACTTCCTTTTGCAGGTATTTACAGGGCCCGCACCAGGTGGCATAAGCATCCAGGAAAATAAGTTTGTTTTCTCTTTTCGCCTGTGCAAGAATTTCTTTCCAGGTCCGGTTCTCAAGAAAATTAATACCCGCTGCGGCGCATTCCGAATAAAATAAAAATGCCAGGGGCAATAGAAGAAGGGAGATCTTTTTCATTTTTTAATAGGGTTTGATTGGTTCAGCATTCTTTTTTGAAGAATGATTACGTTTTGAGTAATGCAGTACAAATATGATCAATAGATATTGAAATTTGTATACCCGTATTCAGGTATTTTTAAATAATTGAACTAAATGTCATAAGTATAAGCACTTAGATACATATTATTTATCCGCCCATTTACTTTGCTTCATTATATTTAAAGTCACTTAAAATAATTTCGATCCGGATGAATTCCAAAACCGAAGCAGCCAATTCCAACCAGTTAGATGAAAAGATAAGATCCAAAATTGAAGAAGTAAAGGCATTTGAACATAATCTTCCTCTTGTAGTTATAATCATTAATATTCGCGATTCTTCTGTTGTGTATATGTCTGAGCGCGGGCGAAAGATCCTGAATGTAAGTATGGAAGAATTGGAAAAGATGGGACCTAATTATCATTCCAGGTTTTTTAATGCTGAAGATGCCAGGGATTACGTACCAAAGCTTCTGGGCCTGCTCGAAAGAAATAATAATGACGAAATGGTTTCTTTCTTTCAACAGGTGCGTCCTTCAGTGGAGCATGACTGGACCTGGTACCTGAGTTCAACCAAAATATTTTTACGCGATGATGAGGGCAGACCCCTGCTTACCTTAACAACAGCCACACCAATTGACACCACCCATTACCTCACCTCCAAAATTGAAAGGCTGCTGAATGAAAACAATCTGCTCCGCCGCAACAAGCAGGTATTTGCCTCGCTCACCAAAAGGGAAAAGTCCATTCTTACCCTGATGGCCTTAGGCTTTAATTCTTCGGAGATCGCCGGAAAGCTTCATATTTCTGAAAACACCGCTGCCACCCACCGCCGCAACATCAAAAAGAAGCTGAATGCTGAATCGAATTACGAGATCACCATTTTTGCACAGGCCTTTGATTTGATCTAGGCATATCCTCCTGCATTTACCGGTTATCAATAATTAAGAATTTAATTCATACAATTCATTCGCTGTTTATAACAATTCATACTTTTCAAAAGCTGTCAAATGAACCGCTTTATAAATTTCTTAACGAAAGGAATTAATTTAGGTGGTAATGCCCCGCAGCTTGAACATACCTACCTATACCACAAAGGATTTTCCCATTCTGCTCGCCAGCATGCTGCCTATGACCTGTCTGCTCAATTATTACCTTTTTGGACCAGTTTATTTCAATAATGCACCCGTATTTTTCCTGAGCACACTAACCACATTTATTTTAATGGGCTCCGCCTTTCTTACTTATGGGTTCGTGGCCATTTCATTGAGAAACAGGTTCCCTCTGGATGATCAATCATATAAAAGACTGGCCATTTGCATCACTATTTTCTTTCTGATGTCGGCTGTCTACATGTCTTTATTCCTTCTGGCCTATGACCATTTTAATTTTCTGGGATATGAATACCATGAATCAGATTTTGTACAGGCCTATGTAACACTGATGGTAGTGAATGTATTCCTTACATTTTTGAATGAAGGCGTTTACCGCTACGAAAAATTCAGGGCCACCGTAACTGAAACTGAACAACTGAAAAAAGTATACGTTCAAAGCCAGTTATTAGGACTGAAAAGCCAGATGAACCCGCATTTCTTATTTAACAGTCTCAATACCTTATCCAGCCTTATTCAGGAAGAGCCTGAACTTGCAGAGAATTTCCTTGATCACATGAGCAAAGTATACCGTTACCTGTTACGTAACAACGATGAAAAACTGGTAACAGTAGAAACGGAGATCCGTTTTATGAACTCTTATTTTTATCTTTTGTGTTCCAGGTATTGCAATGCTTTGTCCATCAATATAAACATTGAAGCATCGCACAAGGAAATGATGATCCCTCCCCTGACCCTGCAGATGGTAACAGAAAATATAATGAACCAGAATTCATTCAGCCGTTCCAGGCCACTTTATATTATTATTCATTCCGTAGAAAACGACCTGGAAATAAAACACAATGTTCAACCCAGGATCAATGGAACCGGAGAAGGTTCCGAAGTACTTGAAAATATAGCCAGCAAATTCAGGCTGCTTGGCCAGAAAGATATCATCATAACTGAAGCCGGTAACGAAAGATATATCCGGATGCCTTTTATTATTAACAGGGAAATGGCTGTAGTATGAAGACATTGATGAAACCTTCAAAATTGGAATGGATTTCATTCATTACCCTGATGCCATTCCTGTGCTTATTGCTGAATTACCTGCTGTTCGGTTCCATATTTTTCAGCGATCCGGAAAAATGGCTGGTATCCTTTCCTCTTATCTTCCTCATTGGATTGATTTCATGGTACCTGCAGATCATGGTAATGCACTGGTTAAGGATAAAGTTTCCTGAAGTGCGCCAGACAAGTCTTCGCCTTACTATCCTTACCCTGGTACAAATTTCCATTGTATACCTTACCAACAGGATCATCTTCAATGGTTACGATGCTGTGGAATTATTTGGTTACCGTTACGACCATCAAATGTTCAGGATAGCATTGTATCTTGGTATTGGACTGACCATGGTGGCCACTGCCATGTGGGAAGCAGATTATACGCTTAAACAATGGAAAGAAAGCCTGGAAGAAAAAGAAAAGATGGAACAACTGACCATCAGACAGGAATTTGAAACATTGAAAAGCCAGGTGAACCCTCACTTTCTCTTCAACTGTTTCAATACCCTTTCTTCCCTGATCTCGGAAGACCGTAAACAGGCCGAGGTTTTCCTGGATGAATTGAGTAAGGTTTACCGCTACCTACTGCGAAATAATGAAGATGGGTTAAGTACCCTCCAGACTGAAATAAAATTTATTCAATCTTATTACAGGTTGTTGAAGACCAGGCATGGTGAGGCTGTTCAATTAATGACGGAGATCGATAAAAAATATGATCTTTATCTATTGCCTAGTTTAAGTCTGCAACTGCTGGTGGAAAACGCAGTGAAGCACAATGTGCTATCCAAAACGAAGCCACTGATGATCGACATTTTTACTACTTCGGGCAATAAGCTTGTTGTGAGCAATAACCTTCAGTTAAGAACCGTAAAAGCTCCTTCAAACGGAATTGGCCTTGAAAACATCAAATCAAAATACGACCTGTTAAACTATAATGGATTTCAGGTATTGCAGGATAAGAAAAGTTTCAGTGTTGTGCTGCCCCTCATCTGGAGTAAAGTAGCCAACCAGCAATTAGTTGATATAGAAAACTAAAAAAATAAACATGAAAATATTAATTGTTGAAGACGAAGACCTCGCAGTAAAAAAGCTCCAGAAAAAATTTCTC
>CBIHLW010000268.1:0-4625 GCA_966210755.1 uncultured bacterium | reverse complement strand
TGGTGATCAAAGCCAATGCCTTTTTAGATCCGGTTGGAATAACGTCAAAGGGATATATTGCAGAATTGCCAGGCGGAATAAAAATGCTGGTTCCCTTTTCTGATGCACGTGCCATTGAGAAAAGTTCGGTTAATAGCATGGCCGGCAAAACGGTCATTGAAACCAATGGCTAAAGGCCGGTGGCTGATAACCACTCATCCTGCTACTGTACCTCCAGAAAATGCGGCTTCTTTAATTCAATGATACCTCTTAACTGCTTGATCTTTTTCTCTCTTTCAAATTGTTTAAGTATCCTTGAGATCACAACTCTTGTTGTGCCTAATTCATCCGCCAGGTTTTGATGGGATAAATTTAAGATGCTGCTTTTTTCTACCTGGCTTTTATGTTTCAGGTATTTCATTACCCTGGTATCTATATGTTCAAAAGCCACCCGTTCAAATGATCCGATCAGTTCATCATACCTAAGTCTGAACATATTCATTACATATTTATTCCAGGAAGGATACAGGAGCTGCCACCTGCTCAATAATGAAGCAGGAAATATCAATACCTCAGTCGGCTCCATTACCATTCCATGTGAAGTGCTCTTATTATTAAAATAGGCTGCAGCCAGCGACATTGTGCAGGTTTCTTCTGCGCGTACATAATAAAGAAGGATCTCCCGTTCACCTTTTTGCTGGAATACTCTGATAGTACCTTTTAAAACTATTGGAAGGAATTTTACATATTGTCCATCTTTTACAATTACATCGCCTTTATTGAAGCTGGCCACTTCCCCCGATTGCATGATCTCATCTTTTAATCCGGGTTCCGTAAAAAAATTAAGTTTGCTGAGCAGTGGGGAAGATTGGTTCATAAACACAAGGTTGAAATAAAGTGAAGTCTAATTTAATCAAAAAAGCTCAACTGCATTAATAGCAGTTAAGCCTTTTATAATTTGATGAGATGATCTCAATTATTCTTCTTTGATCAGTGTTGAGATCTGTGCTGCCTGTGCCGGAGTTACCTGAACACCATGAACTTCAAGTGCGTGTTTGGCTGCCTGATTCAATATTTCTTCTGTGGTATTTGCTGTAATAACACCAGGGCAGTCAAATCCTACATCGGAACATTTTAATGTTTTCATGATCTTGTCTTTAGGTTGTGTAATAAATAGTGTGAACTGTTGACAAGACAATATTAAAATTTCCCCGGCCACTAATTCTGTATCAAAAGATACATATCTCAATATATTCCTGCTTCATTTTTTATCAGGATATTTCAAAGGAATTCAGTTGTTATCATACTTCCTGCTGTGCAGTATTCATCCATACTATTTCCCAGATATGTCCATCCGGATCCTGGAAACTTCTGGTATACATGAAACCATGGTCCTCAGGATCGCGAAAGGCTGATCCACCTGAATCAATTGCCTTGTCTGCCATTTCATTTACTTTTTCTTTTGATTCCGCTGAAAGTGCAACCAATACTTCTGTGTTTTTGGAAGTATCTGTAATTTCTTTATTCTGAATAAAGGTTTTAAAAAACGCTTCCTTCAATAACATAACAAAAATGGTTTCACTAATTACCACACAGGCTGCTTTTTCATCTGTGAATTGCGGGTTGATACTGAAACCAAGGCCGGTATAAAAATTTTTTGCTTTTTCCAGATCCTTCGTGGACAGGTTTATAAAAACTTGAGTGGGCATATTTAAATTATTTTTTGACTGATTGATTATAAAGTTAAAAGCGAACCGGAATTTTTAAGCGCTTGAATTTGCATTTTTCAAAAAGACACTTCCGGGTTTATCTGCGCGCTGTTAATTTGAATTGGGAGAATAAGTAAACATCCACCTTGTTCCATACCTGTCCTCGCCAAAACCAAAATAATCACCCCAGAATTGCATTTTAGGCGCTTCATATACTTTCCCTCCTTCCATTAATGCATTGAATTTTTTGTTGAGCTCATCTTCGCTGTTGCAGGCAACTGCAAGAGAGAAATTATTTCCGGCCTGTATCCCTTCTGGTGATACCATATCTGTTGCCATTATGGATCCGCTGTCATTCTTTAATTCAGAATGCATAATGCGGTCTCCAGTTCCTTTTGGACTGTCTTCAGTAGATGGCAGGTTGTCCATGGTCATGAGTTGCAGGTCGCCACCAAGACAGGCTTTATAAAATGTCATAACCTCGCGGCAATTTCCATTGAAGCTTAAGTACGCATTGATCTGTTTCATATTGATGTTTTAAAATGTTTTTGGTTTTGTAATAATAGTTCAAGCTTGTCGAGGCTTTGTTTCCAGCCTTCCTTTATTCCATCCATTAAACATTCCATGTTCTGTACTGATTTGCGGATCTCAGCTTTCACTACTACCATGGTTGCATCTTTCCCTTTCACAAACGTGGCAGTGTTCAGGTATTCCAAAGGACCATTCCCGTTCTCATCTTCAAATGCTATGGTGGTAAAAACAAGCTTTGCATTTGGAATGATCTCGTGGAATATTCCGCTCATTGGAAAAACCGCACCGTCCGGCGCAGTCATTTCTATCCGGAATCTTCCACCAACCCGCACATCCAATTCACAAACAGGATTGATAAAATGCCGTGGCCCCCACCATTTTTTCACTTGTTCAGCCTGCGTCCAGGCAGCATAAATATTTTTCTGTTCTGCCTCTATCAGTTTGTAAATGGAAAAGTTATTCATCTCTCCTTCATTGGTATCCATAATTTTACTGATCATGATTCATTGGAATTTTATGATTCCAATACAGAACAACTGAATCCGCTTGCTTCCATTAGTTCTATGATACGGCGGGTGGTAAAATCATTTCCCTGCACTCTTAAGATCCTGTCGCAATCCCACAGATCAAAATTGATACGGCTGTTAGGGAAATGTCCTGATAGTAAAGACACAAGTCTGCCGGCATCGGTTTTTTCCTGAACATTTGTTTTGAATACTTCTATCATTTCCTTAAGGTTCATACTATGTTTTTATTATTCCGCTTCCAGATCAGTGCATCGAAACTCAGTATGCCCGGACCAGATATCAGTATATAAAGGAAGCAGATCATCAATAAGCATGGATAGGCCGCACCACCCATGAAGAAATTTTTAGTTCCAACCAAAATGGTGGCCACAAGCATGTTAATAAACAATGCCAATGCAGCAGGCCTTGTAAATAGTCCGGCCATAATTAAAAAGCCTCCAATGAATTCAGTGAACGAACTCAGGTATGCCCAAAAGGGTGATAAGTTCATGGATGACTGGAACATTGAAACAGTAGTATCAAGACCAAAGCCTCCAAACCATCCCATAACCTTGCCGGCGCCTCCAATAAAAAGGATCAGTCCACTAATCCACCTCAAAAGCATATAAGCCAGGTTGATGAGGACAGGATTGGAATCAATTAGCAGGTTCATAAAAATAATTTCGGGTGTTGATAAGGGTTATTGTTATCTATGCAAAGGTTATTAGAATAATTTATTTATAAAGGGTGGAAATACGTCATTATAAGGGGTTGATTGCGACAGGGGATTAACGTAGTTTTGGAACACCAATAGCCATCAGCCATTGGCTTACTATTAAATTTTAAATGCCGGGAAATGAAACACATTTCAATTTTGATTCCTCAGGGCGATTGCAGCCTGGTGAATATTGAAGGTTGTCACCAGATATTTAATGAAGTGAATTCCGTGTTGGCAAGGGCGGGACAGGACCCATTATTTACCATTCAACTGGTAGGCCTGAATAAGGAGACCAGGATGAAGAAGGGATTATTTACCATTCATCCGGATGTGCTGGCCAAAGACCTTGATCATACGGACCTGATCATTATTCCGGCCATCTTCGGGGATAAGCACCAGCTTATTGAAGATAATAAGGAATTCATACCCTGGCTGGTGGATCAATATAAGCAGGGTGCCTCTATTGCATCTTTTTGTGTAGGTGTATTTCTTTTAGCCGGTACGGGATTGCTTAATGGAAAGAAATGCGCAACACATTGGGTGGAAGCGGACAATTTCAGGCAGATGTTTCCCGGTATTGAGTTGGTTCCGGATAAGATCATAACCGATGAAAAGGGCATTTATACCAGTGGCGGAGCTTACTCATGGCTGAACCTTGCTTTATTCCTCGTTGAAAAATTTGCCGGCAGGGACCTGGCTATTATCTGTTCCAAACTTTTTGAGATTCAGATAGAACGCAACAGCCAGTCGGCATTCATGATCTTTAATCCGCAGAAACAACACGAAGATGATGTGATCAGGGAAGCGCAGGATTACATAGAGAAGAACTATCAGGAAAAAATTACCATAGATGAACTGGCATCCAGGCTGGCTATCAGCAGGCGCAATCTCGAGAGAAGATTCAAAAAGGTTACCTACAATTCCATTGTTGAATACGTGCAGCGTGTTCGCATAGAGGCTGCTAAAATGAGCCTGGAGAGCAACAGGGAAAATGTAAATGAAGCCATGTATAAGGCCGGGTATAATGATATCAAAGCTTTCAGGACCATCTTTAAAAAATATACCGGCGTTTCACCGGTGGAGTACAGGAATAAATATAACAGAACGAAAATGGAACCTGCGTTAATGGGCTAGCAAACGGTAGCAAAAAAAGAAAGACCCGGTTTGGAGCGCACCCTGAAC
>CBIHLW010000267.1:0-4659 GCA_966210755.1 uncultured bacterium | reverse complement strand
TTCTTATGGTACTCAAACAATTCTGAAGAAGCAGTCTTTTTGATCCTTTTATCATTGGACTACTCAATAATGCGATTTTTGCAGATGGATAAATGGAACGAACTTTTTGAATAAACTTCAGGTATTCATGTACAAATTGTGCACTGTCGAATGAAAGTCTTGGCCTTACCCCACCGCCATTGCTAAGATCATTGGTTCCAAGAGCCATGCTGACTATATCAGGTGTATATTTTTCGAAATCCCAACCTGGATCCTGATGATTAAAACCTGATCTTTCATATACCGCGGGCATGGCAGGGCCATCGCTATTCCAGTTCCTGTATACACCAATGCCACTTACACTGCTTAGAATATATTGGGCACCCAGTGCTCTTGACAGCCTCGGGCCATAGGCCAGGTATGCATTATGCTGGTCGTGGTATACACCTTTGCCGCAGGGAATATCTGATGTATCAGCCGCTGCTCCGCAGGTAATGCTGTTCCCTATAAATTCTATTAATGGTAAGGAAGCTGGCTGAATGGGTTGAATACCCTTTGCCAAAATTTTTTCTATATAAACAGCACCGGTATGCGCTTCAGTAGCTTTATAAATGACCACTTCATGCCGTCCATTTTTATCCGCCTGTATCACTACCGGTAAGGTATTTTTATTATCTATCCTTAACCTTCCCTGATATTCCCCATCGATGGTATACTGGATATAATTATGATCAAGCCACGGAGGTATAGAAATGAACAAACTGCATTCCTTTCCTTCAAAACTAAATTCAAAATGAGCTGCAGAACTGATCAACTCCAAACCTTTATCGGAATGTAAAGCCGTTCTTCCTGTTGGGTTTAGTTCTGCTGCAGGTAGTACGTGATGCTTATGACTGACTGGTTTTGAGTGAACACAGGCAAACAGAATAAAAAGCAATATGTATAAAAAAGTTGTCTTCATTTCACCATTCAATTCCGGATAAATTCATTTTACCGGTTTTCTTCCTCCACATTCAATTTCCTAAGCATCTCCCTGATCCTTTTCCCGGATTCTTTCAGGTCGTCCTGCTTCCAGCTACCTGTTGAAGCAGCAGACTTTTTTAAAACAGAACAGGTTTCATCTTTATCAGAAACAGACCAGGTGATCCAGCTAATTTTATTTTTTTCTGACCAGTCGATCCATGTCTGCCATTCTTCCATATTCAAAGGACCATTGCCGGTGGCTTCCATTCCTGCAGATTCAGAAATAAAAACAGGCAGCCCTTTTAACAATGCATAGTCTGCCTTCCTGCGCAGATCATCCTTATGCGTGGCAGCATAATAATGAAGTGTATACATGATGTTAACCTGGTTCAATAGAGGGTCGTCAGCCACAATATGAATATCCTGATCCCAGTGCGGGCCACCAACAAGAATGATGTTGTCCGGATCAACCGACCTGATTGTGGAAATCAGTTCTTCGGAATATTTTTTTACTTCCTGCCAGGATTCATGATCAGGCTCATTGAAAATTTCATAGATCACATTAGGATGACTGCCATACTTCGTTGCCATTTCCCTGAAAAAAGATATTGCTTCTTCTAACTGAATATTGTGACTATGCCAATCTATAATAACATAGACCCCCTCACTGATGGCTGCATCAACTACTGCTTCAATCATCTTTTTCGACCCTTCAGGATCTTCCAGAAAGCCATTCTTTGGTTCAATGCCCATAGCAGCCCTGATCACATTACATTTCCAATCATCTACAAGCCATTTTACGGCTTCCTTATTATAAAAGCGGGGCCAGAAATTATGCCAGCCAAAACTCATACCTCTTAACATCACTACTTCATTGCTTTCATTTTTCAACCGGATGCCATCTACTTTCAAATGACCGTTCCGCTTTACCGGCTGGGCGGAAAGAATAGTAGTTGTTAAAAATAAGGTCATAAATACCAGGTATCTCATAGCTAATTATTTACTGGTGAAGTATCAACCTGCCACGTATCCGTTCTGAAAGGCGCTACAGGAAGTCCTCCATAATCAAATACATTTCCTTCTGCAAGATTGCTGAATGCATAACGAACAGCAACCGGATGCTTCACCATTTTATTCCAGACAGTAACCATATTACCCTGGATCTTTGCATTTGCAGGATGGAAAATGCCATCGTTTCCTGCAATATAAAAACCGGTAATGGCGCTGCCAGTGTGTTTTAAACCGCTGGTATGTTTAAAGGTTACTACAATACGATCGTTTTCAATATGCATTGAACTTAGAGAAGGACTCCGGGCATCAGTAAAATTTATATTATAAACCATGGAAAGCGCAAGTCGCGCGAGGCGGAGGCCGACATCCTTTTTATTCCGTGGATGAATATCATTTGGATCGCCACCAATATCTGTAGTAACCACCATGCCTGTTGCAGGAACAGAAAGGGTTTTGTCCTGTGCTTCTCTTAACAATGCGGCAATATTTTTATTCCCATATGCATAAGGTGCCAGCTGAACAAATAGAAAAGGAAACTCTTTTTTCCACTCTTTTCTCCATGCCCTGATCATTGATGAAAACAAATGGTGGTAAGTGGCAGCAGTACCAGTGTTACTTTCGCCCTGGTACCAGATGGTTCCGGCAATGGAGAAATTTGTAAAAGGAGCGATCATGCTGTTAAATGCCAGGCCAGCCTTTACCGGCCAGCCTGAAGACGGATTTAATTTTTGCGAGGCTTCCTTCAACACCGCATCTTCTTCAATAACATATTGTGGCGTCCATGCTCCAGCCGGCGTGCCACCCCAGCTGGTATGGATCAAACCAATTGGTATATTCAACGCTTCATTTAATTTTTTTCCAAAATAATAAGCCACCGCACTGAATGATTTAACGGAACTGGTATCGCAACGTGTCCAGCTGCCTTCGCCTTTCTCCTGTTGGTGCAGCGCCGTTGATTTAGGAACCTGAAAAAAACGGATATCCTTATCGGCCGCAAGTGGAATATCATTCTTCATTTGTGGAAGCCCCCAGTAATAATTCATTTCCATATTTGACTGGCCTGAACAAATCCATACTTCACCGATAAGGATATCCTGCAACAAAATAATATTACGGCCCCTGATCTCAATAGTATAAGGACCTCCCGCCTGTGCAGTAGGAATAATTATTTCCCATTTGGCATTACCATCAACCACTGTTGAATCCTTTTGTTCTTTCCATGAACTGCTGATCACAACTTTTTCATGCGGGTCGCCCCAACCCCAGAGTTTTACAGATGAATTTCTTTGCAGCACCATGTGGTTACCAATAACTGAAGGCAAACGGATATCGGCCGACGCAGTGGTAAAAATGCAGGAAAGAAAAAGTATTGGTACGAAACGGATCATGGGTTTTATTTTGGTTTATTAATGATTCAATATACTACAAGATCTAAATGTATTTGTATTACCGGCCATGCCCCAAATGGCCACAACGATAAAGACCAAATGATATGCAAAAGCGCCATTCTCTGACATGGCCCTGCGTGCTTTATTTTACATATCCCGCTTCCTTTTTCAATGCTTCAATGGCATTGGCCAGGTAAACTATGGGTGCATTCCAGTTGATGGCTATTTCATTGGATGCATAGGAACACAGCACATCAACATATGCCTTTTCTGCTTCCCTGTATTGATAGGTGCATTTGTCCTGCATACCTAAATTAGGTCCTCCTGCCATCAACCCGGGAACGGGTTCCACTATTCCATCAGCTTCAGATGGACGGTGGTGCGGATGCATGGGTGTTTTGCTTCCAATCCCGGTAATGAAAGAATATCCGGTTGCATTCCTGCCAAGGATATAATCAAGATTTGAAACTGCAGCATCAAGATAATTCCTGTTGTTAGTAAGTTTATATGCCTGCACCAACAAAATCCCCTGGTTTGCAGCATTGGCGTTGCTACCCCAGTTAAAATCGCTCACTGATTGTCCCATTACGGTTCCAAAAGCAATTGATGCTGACCGCCCAACAAAATCATCGGCCATCCGGATCAATGTATCTTTTAATTTTTTCAGGTCACCCAAATCTGAATTGGGTATTTTATTCCGGAGGAGTGAATAATAACCAAGCAGGCCAACGTTTCCCCACGAAGGAAGACCTGACAGGTCTTTCAATCTTTTGTTTAACACTTCTGCATATTCCGCTTCAAAAGTTGTAAGGTATAATTCTGCCGCAGCCCAAAGCCATTCATCATTCAACATCCTGTCTCCATAAGCACCGGTGGTGATATCTGGTTCAAATTGCCGGTTCATTTGCTCCTGGTCATAAATTATCTGCGGATTTTTTGCTGCCCACTGCCAGGCTTTTACTGCGGACTTAAAACAACTGTCAGACAATTTTAATGATCCACCTTCAAATTTCCTGAATATCCTGGAGGCCTGTGCCATCACAGCGGCAAAGTCAAGCGTGGCTGCTGTTGAGTTCTGAACTACATAACGTGCCTCTTTAGTTACACCCGGCATCACCATACCATCAAATGAGGCATTGGTACATTTATGATAAACACCACCATCATGGGGATCCTGCATGGTCAACATCCACCGGAGATTATACAATACTTCATTTAATATATCAGGCATACTGTCCCTGCTTTCCGGAATATTGATCTTTAGATCTTTAAAATGATCAGCAAAATCTTCATAGGCAGCAAGCAATGTGCCCATGGT
>CBIHLW010000266.1:0-4712 GCA_966210755.1 uncultured bacterium | reverse complement strand
TTTTTGTAATACACACATTTACATTATTTCAATACTATTTAAAAACCTTTTTTACAAATTAATTTTTTTTCTTCTCTGCCATGCGGCCGGCTCGCAGGAGTTGCAGGCCAAGGTTACGGTAATGGCCGGCAAGGTCAGTACACAGGTAGACAGAAAGATCTTTCAGACACTTCAAACTTCGTTGACCAATTTTCTGAATAACCGTAAATGGACAAACGACAGCTATCAGCCACAGGAAAAGATCAAATGCAATTTTTTGATCAATATTGAAGAATCGGTTGGAAATAATATTTTTAAAGGAACCCTTACAGTTCAGGCAGCAAGGCCCGTTTATAATACTGCTTACGAATCACCGCTGGTGAATTTTCAGGATGCCTCCCTGCAATTCAAATACATAGAGTTTCAGCCAATAGAATTCAACGAGAACAGGATTCAGGGTAGTGATGCGCTTGCTGCCAACATAACTGCAGTTCTTGCATTTTATGCCAACCTGATTATAGGCCTTGATTATGATTCATTTTCTCCCAGGGGCGGCGACCTCTATTTTCAGAAAGCCAATAACATTGTGAACAATGCACCAGAAGCCGGCGATATCAAAGGCTGGAAAACTTTTGATGGATTAAGAAACCGTTCCAGGCTTATACAGGGACTGGTTGACAGCAGGTTTACCCTGATGCACGATGCCATTTATTCCTATTACCGCAATGGGCTGGATCAGTTCTATGATAATGAAGCACAGGGAAGGGCCGGCATCCTGAATGCATTGAATTATATGAACACGGTAAATTCCGAAAATCCTAATTCAATGATCATACAATTCTTTTTCCAGGGCAAGAGCAATGAGCTGGTAAAGATCTTCAGTAAAGCAGATGCGGAAACCCGTACAAGGGCCATGGATTACCTGATGAAGCTTGACCTCACTAATGCAGGTGATTATAAAGAACTGAAATGAAAAAGCTATTCATCCTCTTTTCATCATTCATCATGTTTTCGTGCGGCAGTGAAGTGCCTGATGGAATTTTGGGAAAAGAGGAAATGGGATCCATTTACTGGGACCTCTTAAGGGCAGATGAAATGGTAAATTACCTGGCAACTGCAGATACAGCCTACAATAGAGAAAAGAATCAGGACAGTCTGTATTCAGCTATCTTTCTTATTCATGATATTTCCAAAATGGAATTTCTCAAAAGCAAAGCCTATTATGAAGCACATCCCGGTTTATTAAAGCCGGTACTTGATTCTATATACAGTAACGGCGAACGGCTGCAAAATCTTCCGTTGGATACACCAGGAAAAAAACCTGCCTCAAATGATACATCAACTGCCGGTATTGCTTCCGCTGATTCCTCCAGTACCAGGAAAGGATTGATCTTAAAACGCGAATAGCTGCGGTATCCTTATTTTTGAGGCAATCTAATTAAGCTGTATGAATAAAGTTTACAAGAATGCCGCTGATGCTTTGCACGACATCCGCGATGGTGCAATTCTGATGCTTGGAGGTTTTGGTTTATGCGGAATACCTGAGAACAGTCTCAATTTTTTGGTTGATAAAGAAGTGAAAGGGCTTACCTGCATTTCAAATAATGCAGGCGTTGATGATTTTGGATTAGGTCTGTTATTGAAAAAAAAGCAGATCAAAAAAATGATGAGTTCATATGTAGGAGAGAATTCAGAATTTGAAAGACAATTGCTTAGTGGAGAAATGGAAGTGGACCTCATTCCGCAGGGCACACTGGCTACCCGCATTCAAATGGCGGGCATGGGCATACCCGCATTTTATACTCCTGCCGGCTTTGGAACTGAAGTTGGGGAAGGCAAAGAAGTTAGAGAGTTCAATGGAAAGAAATACCTGATGGAGCATGCACTTCATGCAGATTATGCCATCATCAAAGCCTGGAAGGGCGACAGCTATGGAAACCTGGTTTTCAGAAAAACTACCCGCAATTTTTCAACATCAATGGCCAAGGCAGCCAATATCACTATAGTGGAAGTAGAAGAGCTGGTGGAGCCGGGACAACTGAAGCCGGATGAGATCCATGTGGCCAGTGTTTATGTGCACAGGATCTTTCAGGGGGTGAATTATGAAAAGAGGATAGAGAGGAAGACAGTGAGGCTGAATTGACAAGTTGATTTGCTGACGGATTTGAACATGTAAATTGACATTAAAAACACCGCTACTGGTTAAGAAATCAGAACGTTAAACCTAAACCCAAATCAACCATGGCCTTAGATAAATTCGGAATTGCAAAAAGAATTGCAAAGGAATTAAAAGACGGTATGTATGTAAATCTTGGCATTGGCATCCCCACGCTGGTGGCTAATTATATTCCGGAGGGTATGTTCATTATGTTACAAAGTGAGAATGGAATGCTGGGAATTGGACCTTATCCTACAGAAGAGGAAATGGATGCGGACCTGATCAATGCCGGAAAAGAAACAGTGACCATATTGCCTGGTGGTGCTTTCTTTGACAGTGCCGAAAGCTTTGGAATGATCCGTGCAGGTAAAATTGACCTTACTGTTTTAGGAGCCATGGAAGTAAGTGAAAATGGAGATATTGCCAGCTGGAAGATACCCGGCAAAATGGTAAAAGGAATGGGAGGTGCTATGGACCTGGTGGCCAGCGCCAGGAATATCATTGTGGCCATGATGCATACCAACCCCAAAGGTGAATCGAAATTACTTCCCAAATGTTCTTTACCGTTAACTGGTGTGGGTTGTGTAAAAAGGATCGTTACTGAACTCGCGGTAATTGATGTAACTGAAAATGGTTTCAGGCTTTTGGAAAGAGCGCCCGGTGTAAGTGTGGACGAAATTAAATCAAAGACTGCAGGTAAGTTGATCGTTGAAGGTGAGATCCCAGAAATGAAGATCTGAAAAAGAATATCGAATGTAAACGGCCGCCAAATCATCCCGGTCCCTTGAATCTGTCATCTGTTCTAAGGCGGATCTGGACGTTAATTATAAACAGCTACTATTGTAACAGGCAACCAAACCAGACTTTGCCATCCCGCAGGGTAATGGACGAGGTATGCAAACGACCTTGTAAATTTTTATACAGTTTTATCTAAGCTCCCCCTTCAGGACGACAAGGGGCTCAATCTACCAAATTATTCTTCACTGCAAAAAACACCAGTCCTGCTGTATTCTTGCTGCCAAACCTTTCCATTAGCCGGTCTTTGATGGCTTCAACCGTTCTGGGACTGATCTCCATTTTCTGGGCAATTTCCTGCGCGGTGAATTCCATACAGATGAAACGGAGCACATCCTTCTCCTTATCTGTGAGCGTGATCTCGTTATTGAGTGAAGGAATTACTTTTTGTTTGGCGTGTGCTTTTTTAAGAAGGATGCGGTTCACGAAATTATTAAGGTAGTATCCCTTTTCGAACACATCCATGATGGCACGGCGAATCTCCTGTGGTTCGGCATTCTTGAGCAGGTAGCCATTAGCTCCATTCTCCATCATGTGTGAAACAAAACGGTCGTCTTCATACATGCTTAAAACGATCACATGAATATGAGGGTATTGTTTACTCAGGACTTTTGTGGTTTCAATACCATCTTTGAGCGGCATTCTAAGGTCCATCAACACCACATCAGGCTCGGCTGCAGCAATTCCATTGAGTAATTCATCACCATTCTCCGCTTCCAGAACGAATTTGATATTGGTAAATGATCTCAGAGAAAGGATCACTCCCTTCCGGAAAATTTTGTGATCATCAGCTATTGCAACTTTAATAACTTCCATAATGCGTTGAGATGCGTAAAGTTAGGACTAAACTGCCAACGATTCGTACGGATCGTCTCTGGGGATTTCAATTGTTACCTTATAATAGGTCTGCGATGTATCTTTTTCAAACAGAATATTTCCCTGAGCAACCTTCAACCGGCTGCTGATATTTTTTAGTCCAAGTCCGACATTACTCTTATTGAGTTTTTCAAAATCCTGTTGAACTATACCACGTCCATCATGGTGAAGCCTTAACAGGCAGGAACCGTTTTGTGTATTCTGTGTAAGGTGGATAAAACTGGAATTGCTGTGTTTCAAAATGTTATTAACGAGTTCCTGCACTACACGGAAAATGATCAGTTCTTTTTCCGGTTTCAGTCTTTCCTTGTATTCATGAAAACGGCTGCTTGCATTGATCTGACCCGATCCGCTGATCTTCTGGAAGAGATCATTGATTGCTGATTCCAGACCAAAATTTTTGAGCGTGGGAGGCATCAGGCTATGGCTGATGTTACGGATCAGCTGAATGGTATCATCAAGGATCTGTCTTGCCTGGAATATGGACTGAAGCTGGGTAGTTTTATCCTGGTTCACCAGGTTCTCATTTAAATAAAGACGGGCGGTTGCCAGCAGCGGGCCGGCATCATCATGTAAATCGGCTGCAAGACGCTGCCGCTCTTCTTCCTGTAAACGGATGGAAGCGTTCAATAGAATTTTTTGCTGCTCAAATTCCAGTTGCTGAATCCTTTGCTGGTAACGGATCACCTTTCTTTGGTGAAAGATGATGAACATGATCAGTCCGATAGTAAGTACAAGCATGCCAAGCGTACCTATAAAGAGTACGAGTGAGATCTTTGAGTCACTAGATGCTTGTAAAAAGAACATATTTGTTTAAATAGTTAGTTAAGGTATGGATTTAGCTTCTGATTAATAATGGACTTTTGGGGTGATTTAGGTTTAGCATAAATAAACAATCCAATAG
>CBIHLW010000265.1:0-4740 GCA_966210755.1 uncultured bacterium | reverse complement strand
GCTACATATACCATAACATGGGATAATATAAGATACAAAAACGGGAACCTGTACATGGACCAATATTATACTGACGGTAATAATGGAAATCATTCACACACGCAACAAATCAGAATTCCTAAATAAGACAATCATCTCATCATAAAAGACATTCTTAAAAAGCCATTCAAACATGGCTTTTTTTATTTAAATACACCAAATTATATTTAGTATACCTCACCTCCGGTTCCCCTGGCACTGATTTGGTAGCCTTTCACAAAAAAAGTTATGCCTGTCAGGAATCGTTTCATGTTCGCAACCGGTATTGAAAACAGTTATCCAATGATCAAACTTCCTGATGGCAGCATGAAGAGAGTGGATGAGATGGAAAAATGCGGACATTATGAACACTGGCAAACGGATTTTGAACTGGTAAACGATCTGGGTATTTCATTTTTGAGATACGGCACCCCCTACTATAACACCCATACAGGACCCGGCCGGTACGACTGGGTTTTTACCGACAACACCTTTCATAAAATAAAAGAGCTCAATATTATTCCCATCGTTGACCTGTGCCATTTTGGTCTGCCCGAATGGCTGGGAAATTTTCAAAACCCGGATTTCCCACAATACTTTGCAGAGTATGCAAGTGCTTTCGCACACCGGTTTCCTTACCTGCAATATTATACCCCCATCAATGAAATATTTATCACGGCCATGTTCTCTGCCCAGTATGGATGGTGGAATGAATGCCTGAGCGATGACAGGGCATTTGTTACTGCACTGAAACATCTTTGCAAAGCCAATGTACTGGCCATGCATGAGATACTCAAAGTACAGCCTGATGCCATCTTCATTCAAAGTGAATCTTCGGAATATTTCCATCCGGTTCGGCCCGAAGTACTGGCAAGAGCCAAATTCCTTAACCAGAAAAGATTTCTTTCACTGGATCTTACCTATGGATATCCAATCCGGGTGATGATGTATGATTACCTGATCGAAAACGGAATGACAAAAGAAGAATATCACTGGTTCGCAGAAAACCAGGTGATGGCAAAATGCATCATGGGCAATGATTATTACATGACCAATGAACACCTGGTTTTGCCAAACGGCACTACCTGCGCTGCAGGTGAGATCTTTGGATATTATACCATCACCAACCAGTATTATAACCGTTACAAGCTTCCCATCATGCACACGGAAACCAATATGAAAATGCCGGGAAGCGTTGAATGGCTCTGGAAGCAATGGGCCAATCTCTACAGGCTGATCCAGGATGGCGTTCCGGTAATTGGATTTACCTGGTATAGTCTTACCCATCAGGTGGACTGGGATACGGCCCTCCGTGAAGATAATGGCCATGTGAATGAGCTGGGACTGTATGACCTGGACCGCAAGATCACTGATGTGGGAAGGGCATACAAAAGATTAATTGAGCAATGGAAAGATGTGCTGGCGCAAGAGAGCTATGGGTTGCATTTTGGGAGATAGGGAGGCAGGAGTTCAAAGTTTAAAGTTCAAAGTTCAAAGTTCAAAGTCGGGTCGTTTAAAATTTGTAGTTTATATCTTACGCTGAGTCTTGAGTCTTGAGTCGGGTTGTTTAATGCACGTAGTTTATATCATGCTCTGGGATTGGAGACTTGATACGCTATGCTCATTCCGGTAATCGAAGGACACTCCATTCTGTAGTTCACTGACTTTGAACTTTAAACTTTGAACTTTGAACCGCCGGCTATGGACGCGCGACTCCTCCTCCTACTTATGTATCTCACTGGTAAAATGAAATTCGATCCCGGGGTTATTGGTTCTTTCCGTATTCAAATACCATTCGCTTTGTGCCAGGTAAACCAGGTGGCCGTCTTTGTCGGTGGCGATATTGGATGATTTGAAACGGGTGAATTCTTCCAGTTTTTTGGGGTCATTACTGGTAATCCAGCAGGCTTTATAAAAAGGCATGGAATTAAACACCACAGAGGCTCCGTACTCGTGTAATAAACGGTACTGGATCACTTCAAACTGGAGTTCACCCACGCAACCAATGATCTTTTTATTTCCGCCAAACTGGGTGAACAATTGTGCAACACCCTCATCGGTCAATTGCAACAACCCTTTTTCCAGCTGCTTTGTTTTCATCGGATCCTTATTCACCACCTCCTTGAATATTTCGGGTGAAAAAGAAGGAATGCCGGTGAAGAAAAGATCCTCCCCTTCAGTAAGCGTATCCCCTATCTTAAAATTACCGGTATCAAATAAGCCCACCACATCGCCGGGATAGGCATCCTCCACCACATTTTTTTCGCGTGCCAGGAAGGAATAAGGATTGCTGAACCTAACGTCCTTGTTTAACCGCACATGATGAAAATATTTATTTCTTTCAAACCTGCCGGAACAAACACGGAGAAAGGCGATCCTGTCACGGTGTTTGGGATCAAGGTTGGCATGTATCTTAAAAATGAAACCGCTGAATTTATCTTCATCCACTCCAACCGTTCTTGTATTGGTTTCACGGCTGCGCGGCTTGGGGGCAATACGGATAAATGTATCCAGCATTTCCTTCACCCCGAAATTATTAATGGCGCTTCCAAAGAAAACCGGTGCCACATCTCCTTTTAAATAATCTTCCGCATCCAGGCTTCCATACACCCCTTCTATCAATTCCACATCCTCCCGTAAAGTTGCCGCATCTCTATCGCCAAGCTTCTCATCTAAAATACCGGAACCAATATCTGAAATAGAAATGGTATCCTCTTCAATGGCCTTACCTCCGGCGGTAAACAGGCGCAGGCTTTTGTTATGAAGATCATACACACCCTTGAAATCCTTTCCCTGGTTGATGGGCCAGGTCATGGGATGCAATGAGATCGACAATTCCTTTTCAATTTCTTCCAAAAGATCAAACCTGTTCTTCCCGTCCCTGTCCAGCTTATTGATAAATACGATCACCGGTGTTTTGCGCATCCTGCACACCTGCATCAGCCGCCTGGTTTGTTCCTCCACCCCATTTACACTATCCACCACCAGTATCACGCTATCAACGGCAGTAAGGGTTCTGAAAGTATCTTCAGCAAAATCCTTGTGACCAGGTGTATCCAAAAGATTGATCAACGTGCCATTGTATTCAAAACTCATCACCGATGTGGCTACCGAGATACCCCTCTGGCGTTCGATCTCCATAAAATCAGAGGTAGCGGCTTTTTTGATCTTATTGCTCTTCACTGCCCCTGCCACCTGTATTGCACCTCCAAAAAGGAGGAATTTTTCTGTAAGGGTGGTCTTACCGGCATCGGGGTGGGAAATGATAGCAAAGGTTCTTCTCTTCTGTATCTCGTTTTGATATTTCATTGATAAACTATTGGGATGGAATAAAGCCTAACACCGCTTACCGCTTACGCCAGGGCTCTTTTTTATTCAGGGCTGCAAAGTTAAGCGGACTGACGTTAAGGAAACTGAATAATTGAGGAATAGAAGGGGTGAGAAAAGAGATCAGAAAGATGAAATGCATCAACCTGCAACCATCCACGCAGGCCGGGTCATTTCCACCTCCCCCTGCCGGTTAAACAACCAGCCGGGCCCATACTGTAGAACTTCTACCACTACATCCTGACTTCACGCCAACTTTCCTCCCAAATCACCGTATTAAAAATTGGTATTATTTTTTAACTACATGAGACGGATCAAACAGATAAAATTATGTCACAGAATTCGAGGAATGAGCATAGTGAAAGACACGAAAATTCAGGACCAGGTACCGGTCGTGAGGAAAGGAAAAACTCCATGGGATTTGAAGGGATGAATTATGAACAAAGAAGACAGCCCTTCAATCCAAAGCCCATGAGCAATAACAGAAGTGAAAGAGAGGATTCGAAAGGAAGGAGAAATGAAAACAACAGGTAATTTTCAATTCAAAGATGATAAAAAGCCAGCGTTAGCTGGCTTTTGTCAGTTTACGTACCTCGCTGATCAATGCATCGGTATTGACGGGTTTGGTAATAAAAGCATCCGCTCCATAGCTGCTGAAGTTTTCCGAAGCACCGGGATGAGCGGAAAACATGATCACAGGAATATTTTTCAGGCGTTCACTTGATTTGATCTCTTTACAGAGATCGCGGCCGTCATAACCCGACAGCAACACATCCAGTAAAATTACAGAGGGGTGAAAGCGGTTTAATTTTTCAAGCGCGTCTTCCCTCCTTGAAGCAGTTTCCACTTCAAAACCATTCTTTTTCATCAACACATTCATGACCGTTCTTACATCCGGATCATCATCAATGATCAAAACCTTAATCATTATTTGAAATTTAAATTTGGTGTTTTGTGATCAACTCTCAGGCTTGTGGTGGAAGCGACCGAAATTAATGAATTATTAGATTCCTTAACGATGATACAAGCCAGGGCTTCAAAATTAAATTACATTTGAAGCATTAGTTCATCATGCGCCGCTTATTAGAGATCAGCATCAGCAGCTTTAAACTGGCACTACAGGAATTGTGGAAGAATAAACTGCGCACTTTCCTTTCATTATTTGGTGTTACCATCGGCATTTTTTGCATCATTGGCGTGCTTGCTTCCGTAAATAGTCTGGAACATAATATTCAAACTGAAATAAAAGCGCTGGGCACCAACACCATTTATATTGATAAATGGGATTATAAGGCAGGCGCCGGCGGACATGATTTTCCCTGGTGGAAATATGTAAAAAGACCTTACCCCGCCATAGAAGACCTTGAAGAGATCAAAAAAAGAACTACAACCGCT